>JAKBAG010000143.1 GCA_021809235.1 Acidobacteriota bacterium | reverse complement strand
TGGTCAGGCATGGGGAAACTACGGCAAATGCAACAATCCAGACAAATCGCTTCATGATCATCCCTCTTGGACGATTTTACCGGGGTTGCCGGTAGCGAGAATGAAAAGCGGAAACGAGGAAGAAAACCAGCCGCTTCGGGATCGCTTTTCCAGAGCTTCCACATCCACCCACAGGCTGAGCCAGATTTCCGCCTCACTCGGCTGCCGTCCGGCTCTGCTCCCGAATTAGACTGGAACTCATCATGGCCGCTGCCTCCAGCTTCACTCTCGACGCCGGACTGCCCTCCAACGCAGACGCCGAACGGACCATCCTCGGTGCCATCCTGCTCGACAACGCCCTGCTGGCCGAAGCCCAGGAAAAGCTGGTCGCCGAGGATTTCTCCCTCGATTCCCACCAGCGTATCTTCCTGCGCATGGCCGAGCTCAGCGCCGAAGGCCATGCCATCGATCTGGTCACCCTTGCCGAGATGCTGGGCCGCAACAAGGAGGTCGAAAGCGTCGGCGGCGTCGCCTACCTCGCTTCACTCACCGAGGGTTTGCCGCGTCGGCCCATCCTTGAGGAGTACATCCGGATCGTCAAGGACAAGAGCCTGCTCCGGCAGCTTATGCTCATCTGCTCGGCTGCCATTGCCCGCGCCGCTGACCAGAGCGAACCGGCTCTCGACGTGCTCAATGCTGCCGAATCCCAGCTTCTTGAGGTGGGCGAAAAGGGCATCAGCAAGGGGTTGGCCAGCCTGGAGGACATCGTCAGTGGCTCCTTCGGCTCCATCGACAATCTCTATCAGCAGGCCCGCGAGGTCACCGGCCTGGCCACCCATTACTCGGAATTCGACAAGATGACCAGCGGACTGCAGAAAGGCGATCTGGTGATCATCGCCGCCCGCCCGTCGATGGGGAAAACCGCCTGGGCCGTTAATATCGCCCAGAACGCCTCGGTACGCAGCCGCGCCGTAGTGGCCATCTTCTCGCTGGAAATGTCCAAGGAGGCACTGCTGCGCCGCATGCTCGCCTCCCAGGCCTGGGTCGATCAACGCAAGCTGCAGACCGGCTTTCTTGGCCGCGAAGACCAGGAAAAACTGCGACGCGCTCTGGAGGATCTCGTCGAGGCTCCCATCTTCATCGATGACACCGCCGGCATCTCTCTGGCCGAGATGCGCGCCAAGGTTCGACGCCTGCGCCAGATGCAGGGCAAGGTGGATCTGATTCTGGTGGACTATCTGCAGCTGATGACCGCCAGTCTGCCCTCGCAGGGCGGCAAGCGCATGGAGAACCGCACCCAGGAGGTCTCTGCCATCTCGCGCGGGCTGAAGGCGCTGGCCAAGGAGATGGAGGTTCCGGTCATCGCACTCAGCCAGCTCAGCCGTTCCAGCGAGCGCCGTGGGGATGACAAACGCCCCATGCTCAGCGACCTGCGCGAATCCGGATCCATCGAGCAGGATGCCGATCTGGTGGCCTTCATTCATCGCGAAAGCTACTACAACCGCGACAAGGAAGAAGACCCGGACCGCAACAAGGCAGAGATCATCATCGCCAAGCAGCGCAACGGCCCCACGGGAACCGTGAACCTGGCCTTCCTCAGCCAGTTCACGCGCTTCGAGGATCTGGACACCCAGCACGAGCAGTACTGAGTTGATCCAGCCGCGCACTGCCCCATCGAATCGGCGGGCTGTTTCCCGGCGGATCGCAGCGTTGTCAGCCTTCAGGCGCTCAGCAGCATCTCCAGCGCTTTGCGGGCATACTGCAGGCAGCCGCGTGCCTCATCCTCGGCAATCAGACCCTGATGCACGGCCCGCTTGCCGATATCGTTCACCAGGTTGGCCAGTCGTGGAAACTCCGGATCAATCCCCGTCGCCTTCAGATTGTTATTCATCTCGTGCAGCAGATTGCCCAGCGTCGCTGCGTTCCGATACCGGGATTGGATCTGCCGTCGCAGAGTCTCCGGCAGCCGCTGCCGGATTGCCTCCTCCAGCACGGACCGGCACATTACCGCGCAGGCCGTAAACAGCGCAAAGAAGTAGCAGCGTGTCGCCTCGTCCAGATAGCGATCCGCCTCATCAGAGGCTGACTGCTCCACCACGCATTCCCTCAGGTGCTGGGCACGCGCTACGGCTGGCTCAATCAGGTCAATCATCTCGGCGGCCATGGCCGCCCGCAGCAGGTCGCCCTGCTGGGCATCCAGTGCCAGTTGAATGGCCTGCCAGGCCGGAGCATCCCCTCGCGTCCCTGCCTGCTGGGTGCGCGTCAGCAGGGTCAGCCGCTGCCGTGCATGCTGCACAAAACCCTGCTGCATCTCCCGTGCCAGCTGCTCCCACTCCCCGGCAAAGCGCTCCGGATCGGCCTGCTGCCGGTGCCATAGCTCTTCGTACACCACGGACGGCAGCACGCTGCGCAGCTGCTCAAAGCGCCCGGCGCGCGCCAGCTCGGCAATGGCCATCGAAAACTCGCGCCCCGGCGCATGCTCTCCAGCCATCGCCAGCAGCAGTGTCCGGAGCCGCTCCACCTCGATTCCCGTCCTGCCGGTGCTGGCTTCGCTCTCGATCACATCCCCAGTCTAGCCATCGCTGAACGACTTGCGACCCTCGCCATGCAGGAACTTTGCTGCCGCCGTGCAGGAGTGAAACCGCGCCGGCACAGAAACCGGAATCGGAAAACTCCGCGCCCGCTACCGCAGGCTCAGTACCAGGTCGATCTCGATCCGCACATCCTTTGGCAACCGGCTCACCTCCACGGTCGTTCGTGCCGGCGGTGTCATGCCATCGGCGGCCAGATATTGCGCATAGATCGCATTCATCGCGGCAAAATCCGCAAAGTCCCGCAGAAACACCGTCGCCTTCACGGCATCGGCCAGGCTGCCACCGGCGGCCTCCGCAATGGCCTTCAGGTTCTCCAGCACACGTGTTGTCTGCGCTTCAATGCCACCTTCGACCACCTGCTGCGTCGCCGGGTCCAGCGGAATCTGGCCGGAGGCAAACAGCAGGCCTCCTGCTCGAATGGCCTGCGCATACGGTCCAATTGCCGCCGGTGCCCTGTTCGTGCTCACCACCGTCTTCTGCATCTGTCAGTCCTCGTGGGAATAGCCCCATCCTTCTGCCCTCATTCTACCCACGGCCCATCCCTGCCACCGGCAGCCATTTGTGCCCTTGCTGACAGCTGGAGGAACAAATTTCCCCAAGATCGCGTACCCTCATGCAAGCGGCATTCCTGCCGCCATATGCCGCATCCGCAGGAGGCTCTCATGTCCACAGGCCCATCCCGGTTTCTTTCCCTTGCCACGCTGCTCTGTCTGGCGGCTCTGCCCGGCTGCCGCGTCCAGAGCAATGACAGCGGCAAGCATGACAGCGTGAAGATTGACACCCCCTTCGGCGGCCTGCACGTCAATACCAACAAGACCTCAGCCGCTGACATCGGCCTTCCCATCTATCCGGGAGCTACCCCCGTCAACGATGACGGCGATAATCAGTCCGCGGATGTTCACATGGGCTTCGGTCAGTGGCAGCTTCGTGTCAAAGCGGCGCATTACTTTAGTTCGGACACGTCCTCGAAGGTGGAAGGCTATTACCAGAACGCGCTCAAGCGCTACGGAGACGTACTCACCTGCCAGAACGGACAGCCGGTCGGCACACCAGCGAAAACCGCCGAAGGACTCACCTGCAAGGATGGCACCGGCTCCGGCAGCGGGGACCAGAGCATTGCCCGCGTGGACTCCAGCGATCATGCCCTGGTTCTCAAGGCCGGCTCGCAGCGCCATCAGCACCTGGTCACTCTGGACACCCAGAAATCCGGTCGCTCCGGCACGAATATCGGACTGATCGTGCTCGATTTGCCTGGCAGCAACGACCAGACGGACTAGCGGACTTTTCATCCGGTATCGCCCTGTTTCGCCCTGTCGCGGTGATATGCTTGCGCTGGAGTAATCCCAGCTCTGCAATCCCCCGTTTCAGGAGAACATCGCATGACCACCTATCGCTTACTCACTCTTCCGGCAGCTCTTGTGCTTGCACTGCTGCTGCCTGTGGCTGGCTGCAAGTCCAAATCGGCTCCTGCCGCCGGTACCACGGCCTCCGGCTCGGCTGCCGCCGGGTCTACGGCAAATCAGGCTAACGGCGCCGCACCCGGCTCGGCTCCCAACGCAGCTCCCGGTGCAGCACCCGGTTCAGCCGCGCAACCGGCACCACCGCCACCGCCGCCGGCCGTTGTCACGCTGCCTGCCGGCAGCCGCATCCGCGTCCGTCTGGACAGCGATCTCGGCTCCAAGATCAGCCAGCCAGGAGACAGCTTCAGCGCCACCGTTGCCGATGACGTCATGAGCAGCGATGGCCAGGTCATTATTCCGCGTGGCTCCCGCGCCGAAGGCACGGTCATCGATGCCAAGCCACTCGGCCGCTTCAAGGGAGGCGCTCTGCTTGCCGTCCAGCTTGATCGCGTCCACACCCAGTGGGGCAGCTACCCGGTGCGTTCCAGCACCATTGACAAGGTGGAAAAGGGCAAAGGCAAGCGCAGCGCCCTGATGATCGGCGGCGGTGCCGGTCTGGGCGCGCTGATCGGCGGCCTGACCGGCGGCGGCAAGGGTGCGCTGATCGGCGGTCTGGTCGGCGGTGGTGCCGGCACGGCCGGTAGCGCCTTCACGGGGAACAAGCAGATTGTTCTACCGGCGGAGACCCTGCTTACCTTCCACCTTGACCGTGCTGTCCAGATCACCGAGTAGCCGTCGGCGCTCGCAACCCGCGCCTGGAAAGACAGGACGCCATCCGGCGTCCTGTCTTTCTTTTCTGTCGATCCATCCCCTCTGGCGTTTGCTTCGCTCCGCGGCAACCATTTAGCTTGAAATCGAGCCATGAGTATCGCCAAGCTCTTCAGGAGCAACCCTTGAACCCGGTCTGCATTCGCTGCGGCGAATCCTTGCACGACACCGATCGCTATTGCCCGGCCTGTGGCATGGCTCAGCTTGTCTGCGAGCCAGCTTCGCAACCGGAGGAGCCGATCCTCGCCGCTGCCAGCGTGTTGACCGTCGCTCCGGAGACGGGTATCGCCTGGCGGCTGGCACTCAACGCCGCTCTCCTGCTTGGCATTCCTGCAGGACTTCTCTGCTCCAGTCTTTCGGCCATCGGCCAGTCGCTTTCCATCCTCTGGATGCTGGCCGCTGCCGCCTGGGCGGTCGTCCTCTATGCCCGCCGTGCCCGTCCCGGCTGGATTACGCTCGGCATGGGGGCGCGCATCGGCTTTCTTACCGGCCTGATTGCCTCCTGGCTTACGCTGCTGGTCAACGGTCTCGCCCTCTGGCTCCAGCGATTTCCCCTGCATCAGGGACCGCAGCTCGATGCCGAGTGGACGGCCCTGGTTGCGCGGCTTATGGAGCAGGTCGCCGAGATCAATCACCAGATGGCCTCCCAGCCCGGCTACACCGCGGCAGACGCCGCGCAGATCACCCAGTTCTGGACCTCGTTTCTGGGTTCGCCGCAGGGGCGCGCTGGATTCATGCTCTTTGCTTTTCTCTTTACCGCGGCTCTGCTGTTGCTTTTTGCCATTCTTGGCGGCGTTCTGGGTACGCGTCTGCTCCCTGCAGCGCGTCGCCGACCTCGCGTCTAGGTTCCGTATTCCCATGTCTGGAGCGATGCCCCTGCTCCTTTCCGGCTACAATGGCCAAAACAGGTCCGCAGAAGCATTTCCGCTCTTGCGCGCCATTTTCAGGAGTCATTCGATGAGCATCCATTCCCCGCAACTGCGTGAAAAAGGCCGCCTGCTGTCCGCCTCGGAGATTGAGCGAACTCTCGTCCGCCTGGCCCACCAGATCGTGGAAAAGACCAACGCCAGTGAAAACCTGATGCTAGTCGGCATCAAGCGCCGGGGCGTACCCCTGGCCAACCGCCTGGCTGCGCTCATCGCCTCCATTGAAAAGCACCCCATCGCCACCGGCGTCCTCGATATTCAGTTTTACCGCGACGACCTGAGCACCCACGACGAGCGCCCTATCGTCCGTTCCGTTGATCCGGCCATGGACGTCAACGGCCGCGACGTCATCCTCTGCGACGATGTCCTCTACACCGGCCGCACTGTCCGCGCCGCACTCGACGCGCTCTTTGACCATGGCCGTCCGCGTCGCGTCCAGCTTGCTGTGCTCATTGACCGCGGCCATCGCGAGCTGCCGATTGAGGCCACCTACGTCGGTCGTGCCGTGCCCACTAGCAGCCGCGAGATCATCGAAGTCAAATTCCGCGAGGTCGATGACGACGAGCAGGTCCTGCTGGTTGAGCGCATCGATTAGCTCCTGTGCGGAGCCTGTTCCTGCTCTCGCGAACATGCCCCGCATTCTGCCACGCTCCGCTGCACGCATCCGGCCCCGCTGGTTACACTGTCACGGGAGCTATATGACCACTCTGCGCCAATCCATTCAGGCCTCACGCAACCGGCCCGATGCCCTGCCGGTCTCTGCGCCCTTTTCCGCCGTTGCCACTCATGCCCCGGTCCATCCCGGCTCGGTGCTTGGCGTTGCCGACCTCACGCTGGAGCAGATCGGCCACATCCTTGCCCGCGCCAGTTTCCTGACCGCAGAGGACCCTCTGCAGCGCGCCCAGCGGCTGGCCAAGCGCAAGGTTGCCCTGCTTTTCTATGAGTCCTCCACCCGCACCCGCACCAGCTTCGAACTGGCCGCCAAGGCCCTGGGTGCGGACACCACACTCGTCTCCAGCCTCTCGTCCAGCATCGAGAAAGGCGAATCTCTCAAGGACACCGGACTCACGCTGCGCGCTCTCGGCGCCGAAGCCATCCTGCTGCGCCATCCCAACTCCGGCGCGCCCTGGCTTCTGGAGCGGGTCACCGGCCTGCCGGTGCTCAACGCCGGCGACGGCATGCATGAGCATCCCTCGCAGGCCCTGCTGGATTTGCGTACCATTCTGGCGTGCCTGCTGCCGGGCAGCACGTCGATTCATGCTCACACTCTGGACGGCGTCACCGTCAGCATCACCGGCGACATCCTCCACAGCCGCGTAGCCCGAAGCAATATGCTGCTGCTGCCCCGGCTCGGTGCCCGCGTCCTGCTTTGCGGACCGGAGGCGCTGTTGCCTGCCGTGGCCTCGGAAATCGGCCCCGGCATTGAGATTGAGCGGGACTTTGAGCGCGCCCTTGCCAGTTCCCAGATCGTCATGATGTTGCGCATTCAGGCTGAGCGACTGGCCGGACTGCAGCTGGATCTGGACGAATATCGCAATCGCTACCAGCTCACCGCCGAGCGTCTGGCCTCCTTTGCGCCCAAGGCTCATCTGCTTCATCCTGGTCCCATCATCCGCGGCCTTGAGCTGACCGCCGAAGTCGCTGACGGACCCCAGTCCCGCATTCTCGATCAGGTCAGCAACGGCGTGGCCATTCGCATGGCGCTGGTCGAGCGTGCTCTCACTACATTCCGTTCCGGAGCCGCCCAATGACCGCCCCTATCACCCTCATCCGCGGCGGACGCCTCATCGACCCCGCCGTCGGCATCGACGAAAAGCGCGACCTGCTGCTGCGTGACGGCCGCGTGGCCGAGATCGGCGCTCCTGGCCGCATCCGGCTTTCGCAGGAAGAGGCCGCGCAGGCCGTCACTCTGGATGCCACCGGCCTTGTCGTCGCCCCCGGACTCATCGACATTCACGTCCACCTGCGCGAGCCGGGTCAGACGCACAAGGAGACGATTGCCACGGGCACCGCAGCCGCAGCCGCCGGTGGTTTCTCCGCCGTGGCCGCCATGCCCAATACGGTTCCCACCAATGACACTCCGGAGATCACCCGCTGGATGCTGTCACCAGAGCGCAATGCCAGCGTCCGCGTCTTTCCCATTGGCGCGGCCACCCGCGCGCTCAAGGGCGAACAGCTCAACGACTACGCTGCGCTCAAGGCCGCCGGTGCCGTTGCCGTCACCGACGATGGCCATCCCATCCTGCGCGATAACATCATGCGCGAGGTGCTCGTTGCCGCCACCCGCCACGGCCTGCCCGTCATCCAGCACGCCGAGGATACCCGCCTGACCACCGGCGCCAGCATGA
>JAKBAG010000142.1 GCA_021809235.1 Acidobacteriota bacterium | reverse complement strand
CATCTCTCTTCTGACAGCAGCACTGGCTCTCCAGCTACTAGCGATTGAGCCGCCTTTTGCCAATGCTTGTCCGAATACAAGCCACACTCCTGTGCCCGGCACATCCGACACGGATTCTGCAGGAAAAGCAAAATCTCCATCTCCACCAATTCCGGCGGAGGCAACGATACTCCCCCACGCGCAGGAACTCCCGCACATCTTGATTCCGGTCCTGCCGGCAGAACCCCATCTTGCCGATTTTCTAGCCTCAACACCCACATCCAATGCAGCACGATCCATGCTGCGCATCCGTAACTTCGTGCAACGCTATCCTGAGGACGGTCTACCTCCCACCGAACCAACGACCGCCTACGTCGGCTACACGCATGAAAACCTGTATGTTGCCTTCGTGTGCAAGGATGACCAGCCATCTGCGATTCGCGGGCACATGCTGCAGCGCGACAATCTTAGCGATGACGACTTTGTTCAGGTTATGATCGACACCTTCGCCGACCAGCGAAGAGCATTTCTGTTTCGCGTCAACCCCCTTGGAATTCAGGCCGATGCACTCTATACGGAGCTGACAGGAACAGATTTTTCCTTCGATACGGTCTGGGATAGCTGGGGACAAAAGACTTCGACCGGATGGGTTACGCTCATGCGCATCCCCTTTGCCAGCCTCTACTTCGACAAGGCAGCCAATGGAGCGCAACGAACCTGGGGATTGCTTTTTTCCCGTTCGATTTCGCGCAAGAATGAGTACGCCAACTGGCCTGCCGTACGACATAATATCGCTGGCCAACTCACCCAGGAAGCCCTCGCCGAGGGTTTTGAAAACATTGAAAGCGGCAAGAACTGGCAGTTCATTCCCTATGCACTGGCCCACAGCGAGCGCCAGTTAAACACCGTTGATCCGACCAATCCCTACTTCAGCAATCTGAATCTGCAGGGCTACACCGGTCTGGATACCAAATTCATTCTGCACAACAGTCTGGTTCTGGACATGACCTTTAATCCAGACTTCAGCCAGATTGGCATCAATAACCCAGCTCCACCGAACCAGCGTTTTCCATTCTACTTTCCGGAGTTGCGTCCATTCTTTATTGAGAATGCCAGCTATTTTCAAACCCCCTTCAACCTCTACTACACCCCCAATATCGTGATGCCGCAGTTTGGCCAGCGACTTACAGGCAAAGTGGGCCCTTGGGCGATTGGCCTGCTGAATGTGGATGATCGGAATCCGGGACTGCAGGTGCCACCGACCAATCCGGATTTTGGATCCCGGTCCCACTACTACATTGGTCGTGTCAACCGCGATATTGGCCCGCAATCCAATTTGGGAGCCATCTTTGCGGATTATGAGTACCTCAATTCCTTTAATCGGAACGGGGGCGTGGACTATCGGGCAAGAATTGGCAAACGCTGGACCTGGATTGGGCAGGCTATTACTTCCGAAACCAGAAATGCTAACAACTCCTGGCAAAGCGGACAGGCTTACTATCAGGCGCTTTACTACTCGGATCTGCATCGCAATTTCAGTTGGAAGTATCGCGACGTTGCGGCAGGATATCTGACACAAACCGGATTCTTTACCCGTCCCGATGTGCGTCAGCCGTATGGATCGGCATCTTACACCTTCCGCCCGCAACACAGCATTCTGCTCTCGCATACGCTGGGCACCTATGCCGAGCGCATTTGGGACCACACGGGACTGCCCCTGGATTTTTACCTCAACCCATACTATTCTCTGAATTTTGTTCGGAAGACATCCGTGTCCTTCTTTGCCGATCTCGGCCAGGACCGACTGCGGCCCAGGGATTATCCGGCATTGCCTGCCAATGTGGAGTACCAGACCCGGATCGCGGGTGGAGCCATCAGCACCTCTCCCAATCCGCAAGTCTACCTGCGCTATCGCTACTACGGCGGACAGGATGTGAACTATGCGCCGGTCAACGGTCTTGGACCGAACACCATGCATAGCTCATCCCAGAAGGTCAATTACGAATTCAAGCCGACAGGAGGACTGGACATCTCCGGATTCTATGAATTCGATCACTATACGCATCCCTCCAATGGAGATTTGGTCTATGACAGCCATCAGGCCGTCACACGGTGGAATCTCCAGATGACCAAGGCCTGGTCCATCAACTTCATCGGGGAATATGTCGAGGAACAGCCCAACACGGCCTATACCAGCACTCCCTATACCAAGGATGGTTTCGGCGATATTCTGCTTACCTATCTGCCCCATCCCGGAACAGCTTTCTATCTTGGCTACACCACCGATTACATCAATCTCAATGGGAGTCTGTGCACCCGGCTCGCAGACGGCTATTGCAACACCAATGATCCAATTCTGCCCACAATCACTACACCCAGCCTGAACGACCAGCGGATTGTCTACATCAAGGTCAGCCATCTCTTCCGCTTCTAGCTGTCTATGTAGCCTGCGCATGCGCTAAAGCTGTGAGAAACTGGAAATGAGCAGGCTTCTGCATCGAAGCAGATTGTTCCGACACGCTCCACCAGATTCCAATCAGGCATCCCTCCCGGAAAGCGCCGGTCACCGCAGAGTGCGGCCCGCGAAGCGGAATGTGTGCCGGATGCGAAAGACAAAGGACCCATGATCAGCGTTAGCAATGTGACCATGCGCTACGGCTCGAAGCTCCTCTTTGAGGACGTCAGCGTCACCTTTACCCCAGGCCGTCGCTACGGCTTGACCGGACCAAACGGTGCCGGCAAGTCGACCTTCATGAAGATACTTACCGGCGAATTGGAGGCACAGAAAGGCTCCGTCGTGCGTCCCCGCAAACTTGGCATCCTGCGCCAGGATCAGTTTGCCTTTGATGCCTATCGTGTCATCGATACCGTCATCATGGGCAACAGTGCGCTGTGGACCGCCATGGAAGAGCGCGACCGGATCTATGAAAAGGCAGAGCTTACCGATGAGGACGGCATGCGTCTTGGAGAACTGGAGGGCATAGTTGGCGACGAAGACGGATACACGGCGGAAAGCGATGCCGCAGTTTTGCTGCAAGGACTGGATATTCCCGACGAGCTGCACGAACGCAAAATGAGCGAACTGCAAGGCGGACAGAAGGTGCGCGTGCTGCTGGCACAGGCGCTGTTTGGCAAGCCTGAGGCGCTGCTGCTTGACGAACCCACCAACCACCTGGACCTTGAGTCCATTCACTGGCTGCGCGAATTTCTACTCAGCTTTCAGGGCACTCTGATCACCATATCGCACGATCGGCATTTTCTGAATGCGGTAACCACGCATACAGCGGATATCGATTACCAGACCATCATCCTGTACACCGGCGGATACGATGACATGGTCGTTGCCAAGACCCAGATACGGTCCAGGCTGGAAGCTGAAAATGCGCAGCGAGAAAAGAAGATTGCTCAGCTCAATGAGTTCATCTCACGCTTTGCTGCCGGCACGCGATCCACACAGGTGACCAGCCGCAAAAAGGAAGTGGAGCGGCTGCAAACCGCAGAGCTTGCCCGGTCCAACATTCAACGCCCCTTCATCAAATTTGACCAGATTCGCCCGAGCGGCAAGCATGTGCTCGAGTTCGATGGACTGACCAAATCCTACGGGGAACAGAAAGTGCTTTCCGGCTTTTCCGCAGCCGTCATGCGCGGAGAAAAAGTCTGCCTGATGGGTCGAAATGGTGTGGGAAAAACCACCCTGCTCAAGTCCCTGCTCAGCCCCGTTCCCGAGGTTGCCGACAAGAATTTCGTACTGGATAACGGCTCGGTGAAGTGGGGCCACGAGGCACAGATTGGCTATTTTCCTCAGGATGTCAGTGGTGAAATTGAGCATGGGATGACCGTCTCCGACTGGCTGCACCAGTGGGATCCCAAAGTGACGCGCGAAGAGATCCGTGGCCTGCTCGGCCAGATGCTGTTCAGCGGCGAAGAGGGATTGAAGCCGACAAAGGCACTTTCTGGTGGCGAGTCTGCTCGTCTGCTATTCTGCCGCCTCATGCTGCTCAAACCCAACATTCTCATCCTCGACGAGCCGACGAACCATCTCGACCTGGAGTCCATTAACGCGCTCAACATCGCCTTGCAGCGCTACGAGGGAACCGTCTTCCTGGTTACCCACGATCAGGATCTGATCGAGGAGGTCGGGACTCGGCTATGGAACTTTGAGCACGGCAGCATCGAAGACCACAAAGGTCCGTATGAGGAGTGGGTCGGCAAAAACTGATATCTCTGTCAAAGGGTCATTCCGTGCCTTCTCTCAGACGCACTGAAGAAGGCAAAGAGCCACCGCAAACGCGATGGCTCTTTGCCTTTCGTGCTTAAAGAATAGGCTGCTCGTCACGGTTGCAGCACGTGATGCTGGACCAGATCCTCATACTGCCCATACGACTTCACCGCCTTCAACTGGTCGATTACCTGTTGTGCCGAGTATTGCGGTAACTGGTTACTGGCATCGGCAAAGGCAAAGGCCGTGACGCCCACCGTGGCGGCTCCCAGGTTCAGGTCGCGTTGATTCACCTTGTCGAAGGTGTCGCTTGGCTTGTGGTGAATCTTGAAGTATTGATCGACCGGAGTCCAAAGGACGAAGGCCGGAACACCCTTCACCAGAAAAGCGGACTCATCGGTTTCAAAGGTAAATTGTCCATTTTCCGAGACGCCGCCTGCGCCCAAAGAATCGAGCAGAGGCTGGATGGTCTTCAAAGCATCGGCCTCATCGGAACGGCCAAAGTCATACCAGCCTTTCGGAGCCTGCGCGCCTGTATCCGTCACAAATACGCCCACACAGCGGTTCAGTTCCCCGGCATGCATTTCCGCATAGCGAATGGAGCCAATCGTTCCCTGCTCTTCCCCGCCAAACAGCACAAATCGCATAGTTCGCTTCGGCTTAACACCGGAGGCCATCACCGCCTGCGCCACGGCCACCACCGTGGCGGCGCCGGTTCCGTTGTCCTGAGCACCCGTTCCCGGATGCCAGGAATCCAGATGGCCGCCGATGAGCACATAGTCCCCGGTACCATCGGTGCCGGGAATCTCTGCCACAACATTATTTACCGTCACGTTTTCACGAATCCGATTCTTGAAGCTGTACTCTACCTCCACTGGCCCCCGTTGCAACAGTCGCTTCAACAGCAGAGTATCTTCGAGTCCCAGATTGCCGGAGGGAAGATTGGTAAGTGAGCCATCGAATGCTGTCAGCCCAACAAAACTTGGAGCATTGTTCGTCGTTCCGATACCCAGTATCAGGCCCTTTGCCCCCTGCGTACCGATCTCGCGAAGCGCATCAAAGAGCTTGCCGAATCCACCCTCAATCCCGCGGTCCACGGATTCACCATCCACAAGCACAATGGCACCGTGAATGGCGGCTGCATGGCTGCGAACACTCTCCACGGAGAGGTCATCCAGATAGAAGACAGCGCCACGAACACCCCCAGTCGGCGTGGACGGGCTCCAGCCTTCGCTCTCCAGATGCAACCGCTGCTCATGCGGCAGGATCATCCTCGCCGTCGCCAGAGTCTCTGGCTCCCAGGTGGCGGGAATGGTCCAGCCTTCCTTGTGTACGTTACTGAGTCCAAGATGTTGGAACTCACCCACGGCCCAGTCTGTTGCCTTCACATAGTTGGCAGAGCCCGTCAGTCGCGGTCCGATATCGTCGGATAACTCACGGTCATATTCGTAGGCCTTACCGGCCATCATCATCTGCCCGCCCAGACGCACAAGATCCTGCTGCGCAGCAGGATCCAACTTAAGGGTCGGATTAGCGCTATTCTCAGACTGAGCAAGCAGGCAAGGCGCACAAACCAGCGCCAGACCTAGAAATAAAGTGAGTCGTTGTTTCCGCATGGCAGAACCTTACGTTGGCTCACACATGTTGTCAATCGATTTCTATGGCTTCGCAAGACATCAAACGCGCCAGTTGTCCGGTCGCCATTGCTGTACGCGATCCTTGATCTGACTGCGCGTCAGTCTTTGCTCCAGCGTCTCACGCACACGCTCGGCCAGCTCCCCATCGGAGGCAAAACGGAGTCCGATCAACTGATCCTCACTCAGCTCCGAAATTCTTCTCTTCAGCTCCTCTGGCAGCAGCGATGCCATCCGCAGGCGCTCTTCCAGCCGGATCACACGATCCTGCACTTTCAAAGCATAGATTCGAGCTACCGCTGCCACATATCCCAGCATCAACGTTAGAAAAACGGTCCAGATCGCCAGTATCCAGCTGCCCCCATTACGCAGTGCATGCACGGCAATGACAACACTGAGAATTACCAGCAGCAGCCATACCGGAACCAGGATGAACTGAAACTTCGGGTCAAGACGAACATGGTTGGAGCGACTTTGTAACTCGGACATCCGTAATTTCCTTTCTCTTACTCCTGTGGCAGGACCGTCATAGCTCCCGTCGGCGAGTCGCCCCCTGGAATGCTCTTCGGCGCACCATGATTTGCAGGGGCAGTGTCCTCAGCCATAACCGGTTCCGCGACTGCTGCAGGGACAGATATATCGTATCGTTGCAACACGCTCAATTCAGTCGGCTTCAGTTGCGGAATCGTTCTGGGCAGAATCTTGTCCCGCCCCGTGATCAGATAATCCGCCAGCAGGCCTCCGGCCACATACGGACTCAGAATTACAATCGGTACCACATAGCCGGATTTCACCAAGGACTCCGCAATCCCATGGTTCGGGTGGCTCGGGCGTCGATAACCTGGTACCTGTGGAATCTCGTATGCGCTCAGGTGCAACTGTGGATGGCGATGCGCATAGACCACCAGCCGATGCGCAATGTGACGTGGAGTGGTCAAACCCGCGTCGGGAAACGCACTGCGGCGGAACTTGCGTGGGAAATAGAGATTCAGCAGATACCGGTCAAAATCCGCACAGTTGTTCGTCAGCAAATGAAAATGAGAAATGTTCGGAGAACAGTTGAGCGTTCGGATCAGAGCCTCGTCCTGGGTCACCGTGGTCTGGAAACTTAAGGCGAAGATCCGTCGTTCATAAGCAGCGCCAATCAATTCCGTCCAGCCACCGGAGAAGAATCCACCGCGCTGCAAACCATCGGTAAACTCAGACAGATACTTCTCACGATAATGGTTTCGCAAGCGAACCACCATCTCGACATTCACATGCGACGGAGCCTTGTCTGCGGTATCCACTGCATAGAGATACGGCACCAGCGGCATCGCAACCCAGTCATAGTGACCGATACCCTCATAACGACTGAGCACCACCCCCATCTCTCCAGGTCTGCACATGCGCAGGTGAACTGGAGAATCTGCGCATACCCGGCTCAGGTAGAGCGCGGCATGCCCAGTTGGATTCAGGTGACCAAACACCCCATAGGGCTCTTCCAGTAGCAGCGCAGCCTGGGCATGTGCACATGCTGAACTACAGAGACTCAACAAAAAAACAATGCCAAATACGATGGGAACCCTGCGCAAAATGGCATGCCAATTCACTGATACAGGGGCGGTGCACTGCTGCATACGAACTCCTTGATCAGGCATCGAATCCACAAAATGGAAAGGGTGTATCGAATAGGGTGCGAAGCTGATAGCTCCGTCTATGCCACTGCTTTTAGTATGGCAGAAATTCGGCATCTGCGGATTCGGTTTGCCGGTATGCGGCAGCGTGATACCGTGATTGCGGACTCCAATTCCAGCTAAAACCGACCTATTTCCCGTTTCGCACAACTCTGGAGATTCCCGATGTTTATCCGTTCATTTCCGCGGCACACCGCACTTCCGAATCGTCTTCATCCCACCGTCTTCTTTCTCGCACAACTTTTTGCCTTTCTGCTACTGCTCAACAACGCTGCAGACGCAGCGATTCGACTTCCGCATCTGTTTTCCGATCACATGGTGCTGCAACGGAACATTCCCATTCATCTCTGGGGATGGGCCGATCCATCCGAGGCCATCACAGTCCATTTCCGCAGCCAGTCCCGCTCCACCATCGCCGACGATCTTGGCCGCTGGAGCCTGTATCTTTCGCCGGAAGCCGCAGGTGGTCCGGATACGCTATTAATCTCCGGATCCGCCTCCAGCAATGATCTCAAGCACTACACCGATGTTCTGGTGGGGGATATCTGGCTTGCCAGCGGACAGTCCAACATGGAATTCGAGATGTATAAATCCGCCACGGC
>JAKBAG010000141.1 GCA_021809235.1 Acidobacteriota bacterium | reverse complement strand
CCGCCGCCATGCACCACGGCCACCTGATGACCACTCTCTGCCAGCTGTGCAATTGCCTTCACGCTCTGCAGCATCAGTACTGGATCCACCAGACCTGCGCCGCCAAGCTTGACCACAAATCTCATGCCAGTCCCTCCGCTTCGCCCCAGCCCATCATCACGTTCAGGTTCTGCACCGCCTGTCCTGACGCACCCTTCAGCAGGTTGTCCAGGCAGCTGACTACCACTACACGACGGCCTTCGGTGGAAACCTTCCATCCGATATCGCAGTAGTTTGTCCGCACCACATGCTGGATCTCTGGCAGTGATGCCTCCCGCAGCCGCACCATTGGGCTGCCCGCGTAGAAGTCTGCAAAAATCGCATCCACTTGCTGCTGCGTCATCGGCTTTTCCAGCCGCAGATAGCTTGTCGCCAAGATTCCGCGCGTGATCGGCAGCAGATGCGGTGTAAACGTCATTGCCTCGCGCTCCACGTCCAGCTGCTCCAGCAGTTCGCCCACGTGCCTATGGGTAAACAGTCCATACGCAGAGAGATTCTCCCCAGCGTGCATGAAGTGCGTCGTCGCTGTCGGCGTCTTACCCGCTCCGCTCACGCCACTTTTCGCATCGCAGATCAACCCACATTCGCGGTCCACCACGCCAGCCGCCAGCAGGGGCTTCATTGCAAGAATTGCAGCCGTCGCATAGCAGCCAGGATTGGCCACAAGCTGCGCCCTGCGAATCTCCGCCCGATGCAGCTCCGGCATGCCATACACGGCCGCCCTTTGAGCCGCGTCCATGCGCACCGGATCCTCGTCCCGGAAGCCATAGACGGCGCGATTGCCATCCTTCTCCAGTCGCCATGCGCCGCTCAGGTCAATCACGCGCAGTCCGCGCTCCATCGCTTCCGGAGCCAGATCGCGGGAGCTTTCATGCGGCGTCGCTAGAAACAGCACTTGCACGCCGCGCGTGGCCAGCGTATGCCAATCGAACGGTTCCACCGGCAGCCGTCCGGTGCCCAGCGCATCGTCCATTGCCGGATGCAGTGCGCCTATCATGCCCCCGGCGCTTTCGGCACGCGCCATCAGGATTGGTGGCGTACGCTGCAGCCGCGGATGCCGACTCAGCAGCCGGATCAGTTCGGCCCCGGTATACCCACTTACGCCCATCACTGCTGTCTGTACGCTCATCCTTCCAGCATCCTCTTTAGCCGCTTCGTTACTTCTCCCGCTAGTTGCGGCGTTGGGCAAATCAGCAGCACCGTGTCATCGCCGGCAATCGTTCCCACTATCTCGGCCCAGTCCTCGTAGTCCAGCGACGCGGCTACTGGCTGCGCGCCGCCCATGACCGTCCGGATTACCACCTGGTTCATGGCCTGTTCGCAGCGCAGACCAAAGCTGTCCAGCACTTCCTCCACGCTCGGCGGGCGATCATCGAGCACCACTGGCGAGGCTCCATTGCCATTGGCAAACGTATAGCCTTCCGGACCCTTCATCACATGCAGTTCATGCATGTCCCGGGATAGTGTCGCCTGTGTCACCACAAAGCCACGACGCCGCAACTTCCGGCGCAGTTCGTCCTGGCTCAGGATGGCCGTGCTGCTCACCAACTCCCGGATGGCATTGTGTCGATCCAGCTTCATTTTCGCCTGTTATTCGCTAGTATGTATTGTGCAACGCAAGCGTTTCTGTCACTGCACTTGCATAAATATACGCATCTTTGTATAAATATGCAAAGCGTTGCGCATGATCATTGCTTGTTAGTTCTTGTTTCATTCCCTCCGCGAGTGTCCGCCTTTTCTTCCAAGGCGGCATGTACCGGAGGTCTATCTGTTTCCTTGCGCATGGCTGGAATTTTGTAGAGAAAAGGTCGTACCATCATTTATGGACTGGCGCACGGCATCTTCCAATACGCATAGCTCTCCTGCCCTTTATCCCTACCCTACGTTGGTCGACCCGCGTTACGACTCCGACTCCTGCGGTGTCGGCTTCATCGCGCATCTGTCCGGCGAACCGGATCATGCCATCCTGCAGCATGCACTTACGGCGTTGTCCCGGTTGGAGCACCGCGGTGCCGTTGCAGCCGATGGGAAATCCAGTGATGGCGTTGGTATTATGACCGCCATACCGCGCGAGTTTCTGCTTGCATCTGAGGGGCTTACGCTTGAGCCACACCAACCGCTCGGCGTCCTTGTTGCCTTTCTGCCGGAGCCGGACGCCACATCGCGCGTACAGATTGAGCAGGCTCTCGCCGCCCAGCGGCTCACCGTGCTTGCCTGGCGTGCCGTGCCCATCCGTACGCAGGTGCTTGGCAGCATCGCCGCATCTTCCATGCCCGGAATCTGGCAGGTGCTGGTCACCGCGGAGGAGGCTGCCGATCTTGACCGCCGCCTCTACCTGGCACGCAAGCAGTTCGAGCGTTCACAGGCATCCGGATACATCGTCAGCTCTTCGGCCTCCACGCTCATCTATAAGGCGCTCTGCGCCGGACGCCTGCTTGCTGATTTCTATCCCGACCTTGCCAACCCGGCCTTCGCCACTCCTTTTGCCATCTTTCACCAGCGCTACGCCACCAACGTTCTGCCTTCCTGGGATCGCGCGCAGCCCTTCCGTACCCTTGCCCATAACGGTGAGATCAATACCATCTGGGGCAATCGTTCCCGCATGGAGGCTCGCGCTGCCACTATGCCGCTTGATCTCTATCCCATCCTCAGCTCCGGCGGTTCAGACTCCACCTCGCTCGATGAGGTTGCTGAGTTGCTTTCGCAGAATGGCCGCTCCGTAGCCGAAGCCGTGCGCATGCTCGTTCCCCCGGCCAACCACGGCAACCGATCCTCTTTTCTGCAATACAGCGGCGACTGTATTGAGCCCTGGGATGGTCCGGCTGCACTGGCCTTTTCGGATGGTCGTCAGGTAGGAGCCATCCTCGACCGCAACGGCTTGCGCCCCTGTCGTTTTTCGCTCTCCGAGGACGGTTTGGTATATGCCGGTTCCGAGGCCGGGCTGATTGATATGGATCCGGAGCGCGTCATCCACTCTGGCCGTCTGGGTCCCGGGCAAATGATCCTCGCCGATCTCGAGACGCACGAGTTCCTGGAAAATGAAGAACTGCTGGTCCGCTTTGATGCTGCCGGAAATTATCAGGACATTGTGCAGCGCGATACGCCGCTACCTGTGGAGCCGGTCTCGCCACTCGCTGCCCTTGATCCTGCCGAGCTCAACCGCCTTCAGCACTGCTTTGGGTATAGCCGTGAGGACGTGCGCATGATCCTGACGCCGATGGCTGCCGAGGGAAAGGATGCCATCTGGTCCATGGGCGATGATACGCCCATCGCGCCGCTGGCGCGGTCTCCACGCTCGTTGTACAGCTTCTTTCGCCAGCGCTTCGCCCAGGTCACGAATCCTCCTATCGATCCGCTGCGCGAGGCCGTCGTTCTTCAGATGCACACTCGTCTGGGACCCTGGCCGCACATCCTGGAACGGCGTGAGCCACTGCCCGGCCTTTCGTTGTCTACGCCGCTGCTCACCCTGGCCCAGATGGAGCGCCTGCGGCAGCGCCAATACCCCCATGCCGCCGAACTGCCAGTAGAGATTCTCGACTGCCTGTTCTCCGCAGAGGACTCGCTCGAATCCGGCCTCGATCAGCTTGCCCGCTCCGCTGTCGAGCAGGTAGCCCAGGGCGCCAAGATCCTTTTGCTTACTGACCGCGCCGCATCCTCGGCCCTGCTACCCATTCCCATGGCCATGGCCGTCGGGGCGGTGCATCGCCGCCTCATTCAGGAGGGGATCCGCACCGAGGTTGGTCTTGCCGTGGAATCCGGCGATTGCCGCGAGATTCACCACCTCGCCGTCCTGCTTGGCATGGGTGCAGGAGCCATCTGTCCCTGGCTCGCCATTGAGACAGCCAATGCTGTCCAGCCCGGGCTAGGCGAGCAGAATCTCCTCCACGCTTTTGAGCTTGGCCTGGCCAAGGTCATGTCGAAGATGGGCATCAGCGTTGTGGACAGCTACCGCGGGGCGCATCTGTTTGATCTCATCGGTCTTGCCGATGAGGTTGCCCACAAGTGCTTCTCCGGAGCGCCATCCCCGCTTGGCGGCATCGGTTACGCGCAGTTGGAGCGATTCATCCGGAGCAGTTGGCTGCAGGACTCCCCGTCTGCTCCGGCTCACGATGACTCGGCAGCCGACGCCACACCCGAAACGCTTGTCGCTTCCATCGCTCGCGCTCCTATCGCCACGCGCGACCTGCCTGACTACGGCCAGATTCGCTTCCGAAAGGCCGACGAGGCCGAGTCCCACGCCTGGCAGCCGCAGACAGTACGAGCTCTGCAAGCATCCATCGGCTCCACTCGTCAGGGAGCGGCGCTCGCTCTTGCGCCTTGGTCGGCCTTCACCGAGCAGGCCCGTGAAGCCCAGCCGGCTAACCTCCGCGACCTGCTGGAGATTCGTCCTGCTGGTCCTGAGCTTGCCCTTGATGCCGTTGAATCCACCGGCAGCATTGTGCATACCTTTATTGCCTCGGCGATGAGCTTTGGTTCGCTTTCGCCGGAAGCCCACCAGACCATCACCCAGGGCATGAATCTCATCGGTGCCCGCTCCAACACCGGCGAAGGCGGCGAAGATCCAGCCGTCTACGCCCCGATCGATGGCGCTCCTTCGCTACTGAACAACAAGATCAAGCAGGTGGCCAGCGGCCGCTTTGGTGTCACGGCCGAGTACCTCATCCACGCCGAGGAGATCGAGATCAAGATTGCCCAGGGAGCCAAGCCCGGCGAAGGCGGGCAGCTACCCGGCCACAAGGTCACCGAGCTTATTGCGCGTCTGCGCCATGCCCAGCCCGGTATGCAGCTCATCTCGCCACCGCCGCATCATGACATCTACTCCATCGAGGATCTCGCGCAGCTTATCTACGACCTAAAGCGCGTCAATCCCGCTGCAGCAGTCGGCGTTAAGCTCGTCTCTGAATGCGGAGTCGGCACTATCGCAGCAGGTGTTGCCAAGGCCTACGCTGACTACATCGTCATCGCTGGCCACTCCGGCGGCACCGGAGCCTCGCCGCTGTCCAGCATCAAGCATGCCGGCGACCCCTGGGAGCTTGGTCTTGCCGAGGCACAGCAGGTACTGATTCACAACGGACTTCGTGGTCGTGTCCGTCTGCGCACCGATGGCGGTCTGCGCTCCGCCCGGGACATCCTCATCGCCGCCCTGCTCGGTGCCGATGAGTTTGCCTTCGGAACCGCGGTCCTCGTTGCGCTCGGCTGCGACATGGCCCGCCAGTGCCACCTCAACACCTGCCCCACCGGGATTGCCACCCAGCGGCCTGAACTTCGCGCCAAATTCCGCGGCAAGCCTGAGCACATCGTTCGCTTCTGCGAGGAGCTGGCCACCGAGTTGCGCCAGTTGCTGGCTACTCTTGGTCTGCCCTCCCTTGCTGCCGCCACCGGTCGTACCGACCTCCTGGAGCAGGTCCGTTATGACGGCTCACTCGATCTGTCGCCCATCCTTGCCGCCGCCCGCATCGCCGCAGAAACCGGTGCCGACGTCCGTTGGATGGGCACACGCAACGACCGGCCTGAGGAGCGTCCCGCACTCGATGATGCCTGGGTCCAGCCGGCTATCACAGCTTTCCGCTCCGGCCAGCCTTATACCCTTTCCACGCCTGTGACCAACGAGGATCGTGCCCTCGGTGCTCGCCTGGCCGGCCAGCTCGCTCAGCTCCGTACTGGCAATCCCTCCATCACAGGCTCGACCCTTACCTTCTCCACACGCGGCGTCGTTGGCCAGTCCTTTGGAGCCTTTGCCGTCTCTGGCATGACCCTACGCAATGACGGCCTTGCCAACGACTTTGTCGGCAAGGGGCTGAGTGGTGGCGAACTTATCCTCCGACCCGAAGGTCGCGCCGCTCGCGAAAGCACCCGCCACGTTATCCTCGGCAATGTTGCACTCTACGGCGCCACCTCAGGCTCGCTTTTTGCCGCAGGCCGTGCCGGCGAGCGCTTCGCCGTTCGCAACTCCGGCGCTCTGGCGATTGTTGAGGGCTGTGGTGACCATGGCTGCGAGTACATGACCGGCGGACTCGCCGTCATCCTCGGCGACACCGGCATTAACTTCGGCGCCGGTATGACCGGTGGCCTAGCCTGGATCTACGATGACAAGGCCGCATTCATCGAGAAGGGCATGTACCACCCCGAATTCCTCATCGCTGAGCGCTATCTCGACCTCGATTTCGCCGCCCAGCGTTCCATCCGCGAACTTGTCCAGCTTCACGTCGCCAAAACCGACAGCGCCTGCGGCAAGGTCCTCCTCAACCGTTGGCAAGAACTCGCCCCCAATCTGATCCGCGTCACCCCCAAATCCTGAGTCGCGCCCCCGCGCCTCCTACCTGTTCATCCCAAGGGCCACAGCCACCTCCCGGCTGTGGCCTATTCATTTTTTCCACACTCCGCACGATCATAGGCAATGCCACAAACACCCGCGTCAGCAACAGAAAGGGGCCGAATGTTGCTGCTGCATGCCATACTGCAACCTTAGGCGCAGATTGGTGTCTAATCCATTGAGCAGGGAAGTGGCGCTTCCGTCCCGATTGGGGCGCTACTTTCGATCGCCTTCATAGTGAGGTTTCCTCATGCGTTTGCTGGATCGCTTTACTCGTGTTGCCCTTGTCGTAGCGGTGCTGTGCCTGCTGGCGGTTGCGCCAACGGCTCATGCGCAGGCGGCGTCCGTTATTCCGGATGGCCAGATTGAGATGAACGTTGTCCACGCGCTGGACGCAGCCGCGCAGCTCAAGCCTGACTGGATCACAGCTACCACCGTGCAGGGCGTTGTCACGCTCTCCGGTACCTCATCCAACCAAGCCAACCGGGAGTTAGCTGCCTCGCTTGCCGCTCAGGTTTCCGGTGTCTCCAAGGTTGTCAACAATCTGACTGTCGGTAACCCGCAGCAGGCAGGCGGAGCAGCACCGGTGGCATCTGCTCCCGATACCACCAATCCGCAGGAAGAGTCAGCTGGACTTCCACCGACCACAGACCAGCAACCCGGCCAGTACCAGACATATCAGAACCAAGCTGGCCAGAATCAGCCCGGCCAGACCGATAGCGGCCAGTACGCGCCGCCGTCCGCTCGGTCCAGCTACGCCCAAGGCTCCCAGCAGCAGGGTGGCCAGCAGTCCTACCAGCCGCAGTATCCTGCCGGTCCGGAGCCCGCGCGTAACCCAGTCACGATTCCACAGGGAACCGCTCTCGTCGTCCGCACCACGCAGTCGCTCTCCAGTGAAATGGCGCAGCCCGGCGCGTCGGTTGATTTTGTCGCTGCGCGGGATGTTTACGCCGGTGGCGTGCTCGCGATTCCCCGCGGTGCTACCATCCACGGCGAGGTCACAGACGTTCGCCAGTCCGGAAGCCTAACAGGCCATGCTGAGCTTGCCCTTCGCCTTGACTCGGTCCAGCTTGAGGGCAACACGTTCCCTATTGATGCCAATTTCTTTAAGGTCCGCAGTCCTGGCAAAGGTGGTCACACTGCTGCCAGCGCATTTGGGGGTGCCTTGTTGGGTGCGGTTGTCGGAGGAGCCTTCGGTGGTGGTACTGGTGCGCTCATTGGCGGAACAGCTGGTGGCCTGGGCGGCACCGCAGCTTCGGCTGTCTCTCGTGGTCCCCAGGTCTGGATCCCTTCAGAGTCTCGAATGACCTTCCATCTCTCCATGCCGCTTACCGTCACTCCTGTCAGTCGGCAGGAGGCGCAGCGGCTGGCTTCGGCAGCACCCGGCGTTGGTGGGCCCATGCTCCGTCGCCGCGAGATGTACCCGCCACCGGCCCCGGCTATTTACCCCTACGGCTTCTATAGCGGCTACTATCCTGGCTACTATCCCGGCTATTTTGCACCCGCTCCCGGTATCTACTTCGGTACTGGCTGGTAGTCCTTCGCCGTTCAGCGGCAGGCAAGACCAGCCTGCCGCTGAAGGATTCATGGGACTGCAGCATCCCGTACAATTTTTCCATGCACGAAGTCATCCTCTACACGCGCCAGGGCTGCCATCTCTGTGATGTCGTCAAGCACACACTCCAGCAACTGGAATCCTCTGCTGCTTTCCGGTGGCAGATCATCGACATCGACACGGATCCCATGCTCCAGCAGCGCTTCAACGAAGAGGTCCCGGTTGTTTTCATCGACGGTCGCAAGGC
>JAKBAG010000140.1 GCA_021809235.1 Acidobacteriota bacterium | reverse complement strand
AGATGAGCTTTTTCCCGCGGGCTAAGTGGCTTGACCTGCGGTCCATCCATGAAGCGCTTATACCAGTCGATGGCCTTGGTTTTGAGCGGACAGGGCTGCTGGGCGCAGGCTACCTCCTGCTGTGATGGTTTCGGACTGTGGACAGTCGGTGCTGTCGATGGGATTGTCAGGTTGCTCCCCGTGCTTTGTTGGGGCTCGGGAGCATCGGGCAGATCGTCCAGGCTGTCAGGGGCTGGAACTGGAGTTGATGCAGGATTCCGTTCTGGGAGCGCAGATGGGGCAAGGGGTGTGGATATCCATGTGGCGGCACAGGTGTATGGTGCCCCGGTACCGCATGCGGCCCTTGCCGGAAGCGCGCAGGCAGGGAGCAGAACTGCGGCAAGTAGAGTGGCAGCGTATGCGCCGTGGAGCACTCCAGCCCTCCGGAGACCCAGCAGGACATTCGGATGAGCCCTGCGGAGTGACCCTGCGCTGGCAAAGGCGGCGGAAATGCTATTGTTCTTCTCGCGCTTCAGTCGACACCTCTGGGGCAAGATGGCAGTGCGGATCGGTCTCTTTGTTTCGACGGCGATGCCGGAAAAAGCTACCCATAGTTTGCCTGAATTCGGCAGCGACCGTTGACCATTCTGACTCTGAGGCAGAGATTCTGCGGAAGATTCCATTGCCGACAGCCCGATGATCAAATCAAACTCAGAAGAATGGGGATGACTGCGTTGCTCCCAGGGAATTCAAAGATCAGACTCACGCTTCCGGGGTATTGGCTGGCGCTGCTCACTGTCCTGGTGATCAGTGGCTGCTCCCACCATGCGCGCCCCTCGCGCAACGCGACAGCACCCGCAGTGGAGACCGGCCAGCCCGAATCGTCGGCTGTTTCCGAGGCCGATCAGCGCTTTGTGCGCCATCATGCTCCGCTGGAAACTCTGCATGGCATGGCGAGTTGGTACGGCCCGCAATACAACCATCGGCGCGCTGCCAATGGGCAGATTTACGATCAGAATGCCGTCACGGCTGCCAATCGGACCTTGCCACTGAACACGCTGGTGCGTGTGACCAATGAACGAACCGGTCAGTCGGCGCTGATGTACATCACCGATCGCGGCCCGTTCGTGCCGGGACGGATTCTGGATCTTTCCCGAGCCGCCGCCCGCAAGACAGGAGTGTATCTTGCCGGTGTTGCGCCGGTGCGGATCGATGTATATCGAGCGCCGTCCTCGCTGATTGAGGGAGGTCGCTGGGCTGTGCAGATCGGTGCGTTCCAGCATACGAGCAAGGCGCTGAGGCTCAAGCACAGATTGCAGCAACGCTATCCCGACGCGCAGGTCATCGACTTCGCCGGTCCCACTGGCCACTGGGTGCGCATTCGACCGGCGGGTGATCGGCGATCGGTGGCGGAGTCCATCCAGCGCCATCTTCATCCAGCCGAGGGGAATGCCTATCTTGTTCGCCTGGATTGAGGCAATCCTAGCTGGTCAATTCCTCGGAGGCTGTTTCCGCTATTGCCACCTGCGAAACCGGTTGCAAGGCTGCGTAATGGCCGACCGCAACGGCTGCCAGTCCCAGCGTGGAGGACAGCGCGACGTAAGTGAGCGCGCGTCCCCAATGTCCAGAGCGCAGCAGATCGAAGGTCTGCAGACTGAACGAGGAAAAGGTGGTAAATCCCCCACATAGACCCACCATCACAAACAGGCGCAGATTGTCGGAAGCCGGGTGACGCCCGCCGTGGAGCGTGAGCGTGCCAAAGAAGCCGATGACAAATGAGCCGATGATGTTGATGATCAGGGTTCCTGTGGGAAATGTGCCGCTGATCGGCAGTGTCCATAGACCCACCAGGTAACGCAAAAGTCCGCCGATGGCGCTGCCCAGCAAAACCCATAAGTACGCCATGAATGTCCTC
This sequence comes from Acidobacteriota bacterium, assembly GCA_021809235.1. Classification (GTDB taxonomy): domain Bacteria; phylum Acidobacteriota; class Terriglobia; order Terriglobales; family Acidobacteriaceae; genus Acidicapsa. Next base: position 6,311 of record JAKBAG010000140.1, on the reverse strand, counting down.
ACGGAAATGGAGTTGTGGCAGAAGTCATCAGCCTTCGCATTCGGTCGCGCAAGCGGTTTCGGGAGACTTCATTCCCGTTGCCATGATGATACCGCAAGGGAAGGGAAGAGCAGCAGGAGGCGCAGACTTTCGCAGTGGTGTTCATTGCCTTTCATCACGGGAAATTGGTTTTGGATACAATATGCGCCAGACCGATGTTCCAGCTCACACACACTCCCGTGCATCCTGCCCCGGTGCACTGGGCTGCGTTTCGCACACTGGCCGGCCCGCAAATGCTGGCAGAGCGTGCAAAGAATCTTTATCACCTCATTCCGGATCAGGCGACCCTGGCACATCATCTCGCTCTGCTTCGTTTGGGGCTTCATTTCGGCACGGAACTGGCGGTTCTGCTATTACTTGTCGGGTTGCTGGAAAGTGGACTGGCCAGTCGCATGGAGCGTGCCTTCGAACGCATTCTCACTCGCTTCTGGCGGCGGTCGGTGCTCTTCTTTGCGTTGCTACTGGCGCTGCTGGAGGGGGTGGTTCTGCTGCCCGGTGCGGCGTGGATGCATGCGGCGCTGGTACAGGCGGGCATCAGTATCCAGAGTTGGCCCAGTTGGCTGCAGGACCAGTTGCTTGGCATGCTGCTGGTGCTACTGATTGGTACCCCGATTCTGCTCTTTGCTCGCTGGCTGCTGGTGCGTTCTCCCTATCGCGCATGGCTCTGGTTCTGGATTGCCTCAATCCCCGTCATCCTGACCGGAGCGCTGCTGCTGCCCCAGTTGATTGAACCCATGTTCGACCACTTTGAACCGCTGGCTGCCACGCATCCGGAACTGGTGGCGCAGTTTGAGCGTGTGGTGGCGCGGACCGGCACGCACATCCCTCCGCACCGCATGTTCCTGATGCGTGCCAGTGCCAAGGGGAATGGACTGAATGCCTACGTGAGCGGTCTGGGGCCAACCAAGCGCATTGTCATCTGGGATACAACGGCGGATCGCATGCCTGAGGACGAGATCCTCTTCATCCTTGCGCATGAAAGCGGCCACTATGTACTGCATCACCTGGCCTGGGGAATTGGGATGGGGATTGCAGGCACGCTCGTCCTGATTTGGCTGACGCAGCAACTGGCTGCAGGGCTACTACGCTGGCGAGGCAGGGCTTGGAAGGTGGATACGATTAGCAGTCTGTCTGGAATGGTGGTGTTGCTGCTTGCGCTGGCCATGCTGGAGGCGATCAGCGAGCCGATTGGAAACTCGATCAGCCGAGTGATCGAGCATCAGGCAGATGTCTATGGTCAGGAGGCCATCCACGGGATTGTTGCCGATCCGCAGCAGACAGCTGTCGCGGCGTTTCAGCAGCTAGGGAGAGCCTGGCTGGAGGATCCGAATCCAGCACCCTTTGTTGTCTTCTGGACCTACGATCACCCCTCCATCCAGAGCCGTGCGTCGTTCGCGGCGCACTATGATCCGTGGACCAAAGGAAACCATCCCCGTTATTTTGCTCCCGCGCCGGGAGCGGATCCAGCAGCTACACTGAGGGTGCCATGACTTGTCTTTTCTGTCGCATTCTTCAGGGCGAGATCCCATCGAAACCGGTGTATTCCGATGATCTCTGCTACGCATTCTCCGATATTCAGCCTCAGGCGCCCACGCATGTGCTCCTGATCCCGCGCAAGCATATTCCCTCGCTTGCATTTGCCACGCAGGAGGATACAAATCTGCTGGGCCACCTGATGAGCAAGGCTGCGGAGATTGCCCGCGAGCATTCGCTTGAAGGCGGCTATCGCGTGGTTCTCAATACCGGAGACGACGGCGGGCAAACGGTGCATCATCTGCACCTGCACCTGCTCGGCGGGCGCAGCATGCATTGGCCTCCGGGATAACGGAGATGCCTGCTACGCCGCTCAGACCGGCTTATGTCCAGGTCTAGACTGGTTGCGGGTAGTACTCGTCTTCCTCGTCAATGCCGTAGCGACGCAGCAGATTGGGAAGGCTCTGGGAAAATGCCGAGCGGGGCATGACCGTGTCACATCCTGCTTCAATGGCCTTGATCTTCAGATCGCCCTGAATATGCGAGAGGAAACCGATCACCGAGATGGATTTTTTCAGCTTGCTCTTCAGCTTTGGAATCAGGGTGAGAGACTTGACTGCAGCATTGTTCAGGTCAAAAACCACAAGGGAGGGATGATCCGCATCGGCAGTCTCTGCCAGGTGGCTTACGATGTCCTTGTCACCCTTGACGAACTCTACCTTAACGCCAATCTTGCGGCTGACTTCCTGAATCTTGGCCACAAAAAAGAGGTCTTCGATCACGAGGAAGATGCGCGTTGGAGCATCCGGAGAGATGGCCGGCGCAGACTGCCCGCGCATGGACGTATCCGCATAATAGTTTCCATTGGCGGCCTGCATGATTGTTGCAGGAGGACCATCGGCGATATTGCCATTCACCGAGCGATAGCTATGATCCATGGGGCCGACAAACTCGCGCGGACCCTTCTGGCGGGCAGACTTTCTCTTGCCGCCTCCACCCTGCGGCAGAATGCTGTTGCCGGGCTCCGGCTTGAAGCCACCCTGGTGCTGCTTGGTGCGGCGCTTTTTCCGGCGACTGGTCTTGGAGAATCCACCTTCGCTTCGCTGCTGCGTAGCTGTATTGTTGGCTGCGGGCTGCTGCTCGGCGGGTGCTGCTGCCTCATTGCCCGGGAACGATCCCTGGCTCACTGGATTCGCATTGGCCGCTGCATTCTTGTTTTTCCTGCGCCTTCTGCGGCGGCGATGCCCCTGCGAAGCGCCGTTTGTCGGCATGGATGAAGATGCCGCGGCGGACGATGCATCAGCCTCAGCGGCTGGCTGGATCGGTTCGGTCGTCATGCTTGCACTTCCTGTTGCATTCTGAATTCAAATGGTGCAGCGTTGCGTGGATATCGGTGCTGCGTCCCGTACTGTCGATCATTGTGTTGCATCCTGCCCAAACTGGCTCGGACACTGGATTCCCCATCCTGTTTCATCGCGGGATGGCACGGGATGGCTCAAGACGATGCGAAGTTGCCAGGATGCCTGTTCTTAAACGTCAGCAGCGATAGAACCACTGCGTCGGTTGCCATGTGCTGCCCCGATTTACAAACTGTACCCTGTGCGAATGCTCGTTGAAGGGAGGGAATGATACAGTCTCCATCCGTTGATTCGCATATGTTCGCCCGCCTATTTTTATCCCGGCAGACATGGAAATTGTAGCGAAGCAGGAGCAGTCGGTTTGTGCCGCATTGCCTGCATTGCCCAGCCCTGGCGTCATACGTTTGCAGCAGGAGGGCGCAGCTACCAGCAACTTTGATAGTACAGGGAAGAGGTGGGACTGACAACAGCCCTATCGACAAATAATCCGCATGCCTCCACCTTTGTTCGCGGCTTCCACGGTTCTATCGCTGGCATGCCGGGCAGAAATGTGTGCTGCGTCCTGCCAGTTGTATGCGACGGATTGCGGCTCCGCAGTCGCGGCATGGCTGACCTTCCCGTCCATACACGCGATGCTCCAACTGGAAAAAACCTTTCACCCCATTGGCATCTACGTAATCTGAGACCGACGAGCCTCCAAGCTGGATCGCCTGCGCGAGTACCTGCTGCAGCGCTACGCGCAGCCGTTCCAGTTGCACACGGGTCAGCCTGCTGGCGCGGATCTGCGGCCGGATGCCGGCACGAAACAGACTTTCATCGGCATAGATATTTCCAACGCCGTGGAGCAGATTCTGATTCAGCAATGCGGCCTTGATACTTGTCTTCCGCCCGTGAAACAGGGCATGGAAATCCCTGGGGGCAATGGTTAGCGGCTCGCTGCCTGGGCCCTGGAATGCCTGCTGATGCCGCAGGTCGCGCAGTTCAAGACGCCCGAATCGACGGGCATCCACAAAGCGGATTTCGCGGCCATCTTCCAGGGTCAGGCGGGCATGGGTGTGAGCTACCACCTCGGCTGCGGAATGGGTCACCAGCAATCTGCCTGTCATGCCCAGATGCACGATCCATTGCAGGTCCGGATTCGGCCCTGATTCCGCGCTCTTCCTGTCTGGCTCTGGTACAGCACCGGACAGATCGCAGACGATGTGCTTGCCTACCCGGTGCACGCGAAGAAATTTCGCACCCGTAAGCGCTTTTTCCTGGATGTGCGGGGATGTTTTCATGGGCTCACGATGGCTGCCGAACCAGGCGGCAAGAATCCGCACGCCGCAGACTCGCTTCTCCACACCTCGGGCTATGGTTTCCACTTCCGGTAATTCGGGCACGCTTATGATTTTAGGGCAAGGCCACCCGTCAGCAAGCGCTGCGCCACTCTGCCGGGCAGTATATGATGAGCTTGGTGTGTGACGGCATAGAACAGGCCGATATTTCTGGAAGTTGGAAGCGATGCGAGCAAAAACAGCTGTGATTCTGGGTGCCCAGTGGGGCGATGAAGGCAAGGGTAAGATTGTCGATGTTCTCAGCGGGGGTTTCTCTGCCGTTGCCCGCTATGCAGGCGGACACAACGCCGGTCATACGGTAATTATTCATGACCAGAAATTTGTTCTCCAACTGATTCCGTGCGGCATCCTGCGACCCGGTTGCAAGGCGATCATCGGCAATGGTGTGGTGCTGGATCCGATTGCCTTCCTGCGGGAAGTCGACAAACTGCGCACGCTCGGCATCGATGTCGACACCCAGCTTCATGTCTCATCGCGGGCTCAGGTCATTCTGCCCTATCACCGCATGATCGAGTTGGCCGCGGAGAGTGCTCCCGGCCGCCAGAAGATTGGCACCACCAGCCGCGGTATTGGACCGGCCTATGAAGACAAAATGGCGCGCAGCGGTCTGCGTGTGGTTGACCTGCTGAACGAGAAGATTCTGAAGACGCACATTGAAAACGCATGCCAGGAAAAGAATGCCATTGCCCAGGCGCTCTTTGGCAGCGCGCCCATTGATCCGGCCAGGATGTTTGAAGAGTATGCTGCCGCAGCCGAGCGCGTCCGCCCGTTTGTGGCCGATACGGGGAGGATGCTGCATACGCTGATTGCCGAAGGTGGCAGCGTGATGTTTGAAGGTGCCCAGGGCACGATGCTCGATATCGACCATGGGACTTATCCGTTTGTCACCTCCTCTTCGGCGACTGCAGGCGGAGCTTCGACAGGAACCGGCGTTGGCCCGACGGCTATCGGGACCGTGATCGGGGTAACAAAGGCCTATGTCACACGCGTTGGAGAGGGACCGTTCCCTACGGAAATTCAGGATGACTCCGCCGAGCTGTTGCGCGCGCGTGGGAACGAATACGGCGCAGTGACCGGTCGGCCAAGACGCTGTGGATGGCTCGACATTCCGCTGCTGCGCTATTCCAACCAGGTGAACGGAACCGAGTGGCTGGTGGTCACCAAAATGGATGTGCTCGATGCGCTGGACGAGATTCCGGTCTGTATCGGTTACAAGATTGACGGCAAGTTCACCGATACCGTTCCTGCCGATGTTCATGGATTGGAATCGATTGAGCCGCAATATATCCGGCTGAAAGGCTGGAACCAATCCACCGAAGGGATTCGCGAGTTTGAGCAGCTTCCGAAGGCGGCACAGGAGTATCTCCGCTTCCAGGAGCGCGAGAGCCAAGCTCGCATCGGCATGGTTTCCACCGGTCCGGAGCGGGATCAGACCATGATCCTGCCGGAGTTTGCCGAGGAACTCAAGCGGATCGGTGCATCCATTCCCACAGCGTGAGTCCCAGGCCTTTGCCAACCAACCCTGTATGCGGAGAGAAAAGAATGGTCAGCTTTATCGTTCGACTCAAGTTTGCTCCGGAAGATCGCGTGGAAATGGCAGAGACATTGCGGCAACTGGCGGAGGCCTCCCGCATGGAATCCGGATGCATCTCATACATTCCCTTTACGTTGGAGGATGATCCGGACACGGTACTCATCTTTGAGCAGTATCGGGACGTTCAGGCGCTTGAGGCGCATCGCGCTTCCAGCCACTTTGAGCGCCATGCCATCGGCGGGCTGTACCAACGGATGCGGGAACGATCCGTAGAGAACCTTCGCACTGTGGCCTAGTTTTGGGCTTTTGGGTGAAACCGGAATTTTCATGGAAAATTGCTTTACCGCGCCATCTCTGGGCGCTAGCATTGGTCTACCATGCGATGCGGCTACCTTCGCTCACCGGTTCTGCTGCTGGCTTTTGCCAGTTTTATTTCCTGTGTCATGCCCGCAAGCGCAGCGGCCCGGCTTGCTGTCTTTCCTTCGGCAACAGCGCCAGTGCCGCACGGCCAAAAGCATGAATACCGCCGCCAGGTTCTGCAACTGGAGCAGCAGTGGCGCGCGGCACTGC
>JAKBAG010000139.1 GCA_021809235.1 Acidobacteriota bacterium | reverse complement strand
AATCCTCTGCATTCCCTGCATCCTTACATCATGGGCAAGCAGTACGAGAAGATCGACTCCCTGCACCGCGAATTCATCGCGCGCCAGCATATCTTTTTTACGGCCACGGCAACGGCAGAGAGTCGCATCAATATCTCTCCCAAAGGGCTGGATGCACTGCGCATCCTCGATGACCACACCGTCGCCTACCTCGACCTCACCGGCAGTGGCAATGAAGCCGCCGCCCATCTGCGCGCGGATGGGCGGATTACCCTGATGTTTTGCGCCTTCGAAGACCGTCCGCAGATTCTTCGGCTTTATGGACGGGGACATACCCTCACACGGGGCACTCCTGCATACGAAAGCCTGCTCAGCTCGGCTTTTCAGCAGCGGGAGCAGCCCGGTGCGCGACAGATCGTCGTCCTCACCGTTGACCTCGTGCAGACATCCTGCGGCTTCGGCGTGCCGCTCTTCGATTACGCAGGTGAGCGGTCCAACCTGATCGACTGGGCTGTGAACAAAGGAGATTCAGGACTTGAGGCCTACCGTCGCGAGAAAAACTCCCGCAGCATCGACGGCCTTCCCACCGGACTTTTCGACGAGGCAGCGAATTCGCAGCCATAATGCCGCGCAGCCATCCATCCACCGAAACGCGATCCGCCCCACTCCATCCGCGGATACGACTACCCCAGCCGCAGATACTCCCTGCAACGCATGCGGATCACGCATGATCGTGCCGCTTACAGCGCTCCTGCGGGCAGTTTCCCGCCCTGGGTCGCAATCCAGCCATCTACACGCTTCTCCAGCACGTCCAGCGGCAGTGCGCCCGCGTCAATCACCTCATCGTTGAAGGCGCGCAGATCAAAGTGCGTTCCCAGTGCTTGTCGCGCCCGTTCGCGCAGCTCCAGAATCTTCAGCTGGCCCACCTTGTAGGCCAGTGCTTGTCCCGGCCATCCAATGTAGCGATCCACCTCCGACTGGATGTTGGTCTCATCCAGCGAGGAGTGCTCATGGAAGTAATCCACCATCTGCTGTCGCGTCCAATGCATCGAGTGCACGCCAGTGTCCACCACCAGACGAATCGCGCGCCATTCATCATTGTCCAGCCGGCCGTAATCGGAGTACGGATCCTGATAGAAGCCCACCTCCTTGCCCAGCCGCTCGGCGTACAACGCCCATCCTTCTACAAAGGCCGTGTAGCCCAGATACTTTCGGAACTCCGGTACGCCCTGCATCTCCTCGGCCATCGAGATCTGCATATGATGCCCCGGAATGCCCTCGTGATAGGCAATCGCCTCCACATCGGTCAGCGTGCGCTGGGGCGCGTTATAGGTGTTCACCGTGATCCGTCCCGGGCGGCTCCCGTCCGCCGTGCCCTGCTCATAATAGGCTGCTGCGGCATTCTTCGCGCGATAGGCCGGAATTGCCACCACCTCCAGCGACGCCTTCGGCAGGTGATAAAAAAGCGTGGGCAGCTTGGCCTTCATCCCCTGCTCATAGCCACGGTAGGCATCCAGCAGCGCTGCGGCAGAGGCAGGATGCAGCTTGGGATTGGCGGCAACCGCAGCGCGAAAGCTCTGCAGGTCGCTATAGCCCATCTTCTTCGCAATCGTGAGCATCTCCGCTTCGTCACGCTTCACCTCGTCCAGTCCAATCTGGTGAATCTGCGCCGGAGTCATGTTGGTCGTGGTCTCGCGATGGATGCAGAACTGGTAGTAGCGCTCGCCATCGGGCAGCGACCAGACGCCCGGATCCGTCCGTCCGGCAGGAACATAGCTGACCTGCAGAAAGTGCTCAAAGCGCAGATAGGCCGGCAGCACTTCCTTGCCGATCACGGCCAGCATCTCCGTACGAATGCGCTGCTGTTCTGCCTGAGGTATGCTGGCCGGGAAATGCTGTAGCGGCATGGCCAGCGGAGAGTCCTCCGGCTTCTGGTGCGCCAGTTCCTTCACCTGCGCCAGCGTCTGCTCCAGCAGATACTTCGGCGGCATCCGCTTGTCTTCCATGCCGATCTCCATGTTTTCCGTCACCTGGTCAAAGGCATGAGGAATGGCATGAAGGCGCGCAATCCAATCGTCATAATCCTTGGCGGAATCAAAGGAAAGCTGCCGCACCAGCTCCGGGTAGGTCGAGTAGATTCCTCCCATCTGGTTGATGGGCATCTCCCACTCCTTGAACTCAGCGGCTTCCTGGTCCTCCGTCAGTTGGCGAACCTGCAGGTCATAGCTGATGCGCTCCTGCTCGGAGAATCCCTGCGGGCTGATGGCTGCCAGACGCAGCAGATACTGCTGCTCCCGCGCCAGCTCCTCATTGTAGGCACGTACGGAGTAGTCGCTGATCCTGTCGTTGTAGCGCTTGTCGCCCAGCGATGAGGCAAATTCCGGCGACTGCTGGAGGTTGTTCTGCCATATCTCCTGCAGCAGTTCATGGAATGCCTTTTCGCGCGTGGCCACCGGCTCGGCAGCCTCGGCCCTGGCCTGCTCGGCCGGAGTGGCCAGCGGCAGCTTTTTCTGCGACGCCAGCACTGGCAGCGCGCAACAAAGGGTCCATGCAGCAATCAGCTTTTTCAACGTTCATCCTCCCCGGAAACCAGCCTGCTCGACCGGCACTCTCTGCACCACCGGCAACAAGACGCAAACTGGGACAAGTGTACGGCATGCGGCTGAAATTGGATGCAGCAATCGATGCTGCAACGCGGACAGACCGGCCCTCCCGGCAGAATCCTCCTGCTACACTGATTCCGCATGCCTGTCCATCTCGATTACTGGCTACACGCGCTCCGTCTGGTTGCCATCGCCTATCTGCTGGGCTCCATCCCCACCGGCTATCTGCTGTTTCGCATCTTTCGCCGGCAGGACATTCGTACCGTGGGCAGTGGCAACATTGGTGCCACGAACGTCCTGCGCTCCGGCTCCAAGGCGCTTGGCGCAGTCACCTTCCTGCTGGATGCGGCCAAAGGTGCGTTCGCTGTCTGGGTCTGTGCGCGAATGGCCACGATCGGCTTCCCCATTGCCCCTGTGCATGCTGAGGCGCTGGCTGCCTTCTGTGCCGTGCTTGGCCACATGTTCCCCATCTGGCTGGATCTGCGTGGCGGTAAGGGCGTGGCCACTGCATTTGGCGTCTTCCTGGTTCTGGCTCCGAAGGCGGCACTCGTCTCGCTGGTTGTCTTTGTTCTTTGCTTCGCCCTGTTTCGCTTTGTCTCTCTGGCATCCATTCTCGGTTGCGCCTGCTTCCCGGCTGCGGCCTGGTTCCTGCCGCATACCAGGCATATTCTGGTCGTGGTGGCTGTGGAGATTCTGATTCCGATTTTCGTCATCCTGAAGCACCGGCAGAATATCCATCGCCTGCTGCAGGGAACCGAATATCGTTTTGGTAAGAAGAAGGCTGTGGACGCAGGAGCATGAGCAAAGTCGCAGTTCTCGGTTCCGGAGCCTGGGGCACGGCGCTGGCCATCTCATTTGCCCGGCAAGGCCGCCATGCTGTCACACTCTGGAGCCATCGCGCGGAACACGCCAAAGCCCTGCAGGCAGAAGGTGAGAATACCCGCTACCTGCCTGGCTGCCCACTCCCACCAGCTCTGGCAGTCACCGCAAACGCGACTGCCGCGCTCCACGATGCGGACTGGATCGTCTGCGCAATCCCCAGCCAGTTTTTACGGGATACGATGGGAGCATTGGCCTCCACCCTGCAGCAAAACCAAAGAGTTCTCTCCGCCACCAAAGGGCTGGAAACCGGCTCGCACCTGCGGATCACGCACGTCCTGGCCGACTGTCTTGGCAGGCCCCGCGGCTGCGATACGATTGGCGTACTCAGCGGTCCCTCCTTTGCCGCCGAGGTTGCCCTCGGGCAGCCAACTGCCGTGACGGTGGCATTCCCCCTGCTCGGCCAGGCGATAGACGCCCAGCAGGCGCTCAGCTCTCAGACGCTCCGCATCTACAGCTCGGAGGACGTCATCGGCGTCGAACTGGGAGGCGCGCTCAAGAATGTCATCGCCATCGCCGCCGGCATCGTCACCGGCCTGGGCCTGGGATCAAACAGTACCGCTGCGCTCATCGTGCGTGGCAGTGCCGAAATCACACGCCTGGCCGTGGCTGCCGGAGCCAGACGGGAGACGCTTGCCGGGCTCAGTGGAACCGGCGACCTGATCCTCACCTGCACAGGTACGCTCTCACGCAATCGCTCGTTAGGAGTGGCGCTGGCGCAGGGGCAATCCCTTCCGCAGATTCTGGCTGGCATGCAGGGCAAGGTCGCAGAGGGCGTTCGCACGGCTGCTGCCGCTCTGGATCTGGCCTCTTCTCTTGGAATCGAAATGCCCATCACCCGCCAGATTCAGGCCATACTCGTCGGAGAACGCAGCCCACAGGCGGCCATCCGCGAACTCATGCAGCGGCCGGCCCGCACAGAAGCCGACTCCCTCGACTAAGTCCTTCGTTTCATGGCTGCATGTGAACTACAGCACACAGACCATCCCTGCCATACTCAACCAAGCCAGCCTGGCAACCGGATTTTTCTCGGATTCAAACCCTCGAATCATCCGGAAATTTCCCGCATCATGACAGAAAGGTCACTTTCGTTGCGATGCGCATCCCATTTGGATGCGTCTAAATACATCGGGGTGTATCCTTCGCAGAGGGATGTCTGGCAAAGCGACCCCGGCACAACGTGGGCATGGAAACCTTGCTTCCAGCAGTTCCATTCATTCCAGTTTTACCCATTTTCAGTTTCAGTAATTTCAGGAGATTCCTGTTTGTCTTGTCTTTCTGAAGCAGTTGCTCGTTCTGCTCCACCGTCCTTGTCCATCTCAGCGAACCATCGCGTACTCGGAAACACGACGCTGGCAGCAGGCCGGATCTATCTTTGTCAGATGGCTGCCGTGTGTTGCCTGTTGGTTGGCAACGCGGCAGCAGGAGCGCAGCCACTCTATGCCACGGCAGGCCCGGAGTTGCCGGATGCTCCCGTGGCCCATCTCGGCTGGCAAAGTGGGGGAAACGGCACTGCGTCGCAGCAGAACCCAGTGGCAGGCACAGCAGCCATACCCCAGCACGCTGCTCACGAGACGGCAGACCCTTCTGCGCAGCAAAGTGCCACAGCGACCAGCGCAATCACCGGCACCGTCGAGGACTCCAACGGAGATGTCATTCAAGGCGCAAAGCTCGTCCTCACCGCATTCGACGGAACAACCATCCTTCAAACCTCGGGAAGCGATGGACAGTTCTCCTTTACAGGGCTGGCTGCAGGAACCTATTCGATCGCTGTGACCGGCAAGGGATGGGGAAGATTTTCCCTGCCGAAAATATCACTCGCTGCAGGAGAAAGCAGAATCCTGGAGCATGTCATCCTTCCCGCCTCCAGCGGAGTCACAGAGGTGCGCGTCGACGGCAGTGCCACGGCACTCTCTCTGCAGCAGGTGCAGATTGCCGTCCAGCAGCGCGTCATGGGAGTCTTTCCCAACTTTTACAGCAGTTTTGACTGGAATGCCCCTCCCATGCTGCCGCGCCAGAAATACGCACTCGCCTTTCGCTCGATGATTGACCCGATGACCTTCGTCGGTGCCGGAGTCATTGCCGGAGTCGAGCAGGCACGCGACACCTTCCCCGGCTACGGCCAGGGAGTGGCTGGATACGGTCGGCGCTATGGGGCCGCCTATGCCAACAGCTTCACGGGCAGAATGCTGGGTGGGGCCGTCTTCCCCTCGCTGTTTCATCAGGATCCGCGCTACTTCTACATGGGCTCGGGATCCATCTTCAAGCGTGCGCTCTATGCCATCTCCACGGCCCTCATCACGCGCGGAGACAACGGCCGCTGGCAACCGAATTACTCCCACGTACTGGGCAACTTCACCGCAGGCGCCATCTCCAACCTGTACTATCCCTCCTCCAGCCGCGGACTCTCGCTCACGCTGCTCAACGGCGCTCTGGAAACGGCCGGGGACGCAGGTACAGATTTTGCCCGGGAGTTTTTCCTGCGCGGGATGACCTCGCATGTTCCCGCTTCCAGCAACGGCAAACCATAATCCACCGCACCGGCATGGCCCCTGAATTTGCAATGCGTCTGGGCTAGAATAATGGGGTATGCCATTCCCGATCCGCACCTGCGTTGTCTGCTCGGAAGAGTTCGAGCTGCGGCCCGGCAAACCGGGTTTTGCCAATCGCTGTCCGGCCTGCAGTGAGGCCGAGGACGAGGATGCCGGCAAGGATCCCATGCTGGATGCGACCGGCAATCGCAATGAAGTGAATGCGGCGCGACGGCGAGCCATGTACGACCTGCTGTATCGCAAGGAAAGCTGAGTTCGTGCAGAGCGGAGCGGAAAAAGCAAGATGATTTCCCGTCTATTTGGAAGTAAAAAATCCCCCGAGGCGGAGGAGCCAGGCGAAGCCCCTGCTGTCGGTCTGCTGGCCAGGATGAAGCAGGCCGTCACGCGCACCCGCGAGTCGCTGGCCTCCAAGCTGGACGACGTGCTGGCAATGACGCGCCCGGTGGACGAGGACGCGCTGGAAAAGCTGGAGGCTGCCCTGCTCACCAGCGACCTGGGCCTGCCCACAACCACTGCCATTCTGAAGGAAGTGCGCGAGCAGGCGCGACGCGACGGCATTGCCAGCGGCAGCCAGTTGCGCCAGATTCTGGCCCGGCAGATCCTGGCCTTGCTGACTGCCCCCACCCCTGCCGAGGTCGCCGTCAGCCAGCCTCCGAGAGTGCTGTTCCTGGTGGGAGTGAATGGGACCGGAAAGACCACCACCAGCGGCAAGCTCGCAGCGCACTACCGCCAGGAAGGCCGCAGCGTGCTGCTCTGCGCGGCAGATACCTTCCGCGCCGCAGCGATCGAGCAGTTGGAGGTCTGGGCTGCGCGTTCCGGCGTCGAGCTGATTCGTACCAGGCAGGGCGGCGATCCCTCCGCCGTACTGTTTGATTCCATCAGCGCCGCCAAGGCGCGCAATCTCGATCTGCTGATCGTGGATACAGCCGGACGCCTGCACACCAAAAGCGGGCTGATGGACGAGCTGGGCAAGATGCGCCGCACCGCCGCGCGTCTGGTTCCCGGAGCACCCCACGAAGTGCTTCTCGTCATGGATGCCACCACCGGACAGAACGGTCTGCAGCAGGCGCGCCTGTTTGCTGAGGTTGCAGGCGTCACCGGCATCGTGCTCACCAAGCTGGACGGCACGGCCAAAGGCGGCATCGTGGTGGCCATCGCGCGCGAGTTGAACCTTCCGGTCCGCTTCGTCGGCGTCGGCGAGCGTCTGGAGGACCTGCTGCCCTTCGATGCCGCCAGTTTTGTCGATTCCCTGCTTGGTGACGTCAGTCAGGCTGCCTGAAATGCACCCCCATTCGCCAAACAACTCCGCCCCGCTCTCCGACAGCCGCTCCAACGATGCCCGCTGGATGGAGCGAGCGCTGGAACTGGCCCGCATGGGCACGGCATTGGCGTCTCCCAATCCGCGAGTCGGCTGCGTGCTGGTCAGCAGCGACGGCAGTTGCGTCGGCGAGGGATGGCACATCTATGACCAGCGGGATCATGCTGAGATCGTAGCCCTGCGTGCAGCAGGCGAACAGGCCCGCGGCGCCACGGCCTACGTAACCCTGGAGCCGTGCAGCCACACCGGCCGTACCGGACCCTGCGCTCTGGCGTTGCGGCAGGCGGGCGTGGCCCGCGTCGTGGTGGCGACCGAGGACCCGAACCCGCGCGTAGCCGGAAGCGGCCTGCGCATGCTGCGTGAGTCGGGCATTGCCGTCGAATGTGGCATCGGTCTGCATCCGGCACGGCGGCTCAATGAGGCTTTCGCGCGATGGATCCAGACCGGCATGCCATTCGTCACGCAGAAAGTTGCCCTCTCGCTGGATGGCAGAATTGCGCCGCAGCCCCGCCCACTCGGTCAGGGTCCATTCTGGATTACTTCGGAAGAGTCGCGCTTTGCCGTCCAGCAGATGCGCCACGCTGCCGACGCCGTACTCACCGGAATCGGCACCATTCTGGCCGATGATCCGCTGCTCACCGACCGCAGCGGCGCACCTCGGCGACGCAACCTGTTGCGCGTGATTCTGGACTCCACGCTGCGGCTTCCTCTCGCCGCTCAGGTCGTGCAATCGGCAGTTGCGGATGTCCTCGTCTGCACCGTGAGCAAGGACGAAGAGCGCGTGGCTCTGCTGCGGGGACTCGGGATCGAGGTGCAGCAGTTTTCCCCCAACGCCCATGGCAGACTTCCGCTTGCCTCCGTGCTGGAGTGGCTGGGACAACGACAAATCCTGGACATATTGACCGAGTGCGGCAGC
>JAKBAG010000138.1 GCA_021809235.1 Acidobacteriota bacterium | reverse complement strand
CTAATATTCCCATGCCCGTTCATTCCGCCAGCGTGGCACCGAGGCTCTCGCCGTTGGCCTGCGCCTGGAGCGTCTTCTATCGCCCCAGGCGCGTCTTCCAGTCGCTGGCGCAGCGTCCTACCTGGTGGGTGCCGCTCGTGCTCCTGCTTGCGCTGACTACGCTTTTCTATTTCGGCACATGGTCTCGAATCGATATCCATCAGCTCATCCAGAAAGCTCAGCAGCATTCAAATCCACAGGCGTGGCAGTTCAACAGCATGCCTGCTGCCCAGCGCGTGATCATGGAGAACATCCTCACGCGCTCCGTTCAGTTTTCCTGGATTCTAGGACCACTTCTCGTCCTGCTCTATCTGGCAATCGAGTCCGTCTTTCTGTTTTGCCTGTATCGCCTGGTGTTTCACGCGGAAGTAAGTTTCCGGCAGGTGAATGCTGTCGTCTGGCACTCCAGCCTTCCAGGGATGCTCCCGTTTCTCCCGCTGGCGCTGAAGCCATTCCTCGGCCACGCGTTGGACTCTCTCCTATTCAAAAAACTCGGCTATGCCGATCTCGCATACTACTTCAACCCAGCCACCACTCCCAGGTTCCTCTACGGCATCGCCAGCTCCATCAACTTCTTCACACTCTGGACGCTTCTTCTGCTGGCCGTCGGCCTGGTCATCGTCGGCCGCACCAAACGTATCCACGGCGCAGTCGCTGCGGTTATCTGGTGGTTCGCCCGCTGGATTGCGATGATGATCCTCCTGCTGCTGTCCAGCATGGTTCTGATGGCGATCTGAAACGCACAATCCATTCAAACGCAGACGGGCCGGGAGTGAATTCCCGGCCCGTCTGTCATTTCCGTCAGATTGTCAGCGACTATTCCGTCCAGCGGCGCATCACCAGCGAAGCGTTGATCCCACCGAAGCCAAAGGAATTCGACAAGGCCACATCGATCTTCGCGTCGATGGCCTTGTTCGCCACGTAATCCAGCACGCAATCCTCGCCCGGCGTGCCCAGATTGATGGTCGGTGGGCACTGCTGCTTCAGCAGTGCCATGGCCGTGATGCCAGCTTCCAGACCGCCCGCTGCACCCAGCAGGTGCCCAGTCATAGACTTCGTGCTGCTCACCTTCAGCCTGTGACTGATGGCATGCTCGCCAAAGACCAGTTCAATCGCCCGCGACTCATTGCCGTCGCCAGCCGGCGTCGAGGTCGCATGGGCATTCACATAGCCGACTTCGTGCGGAGCAATGCCGGCATCCTTCAGCGCTGCGCGCATGCTGCGCTGCGCACCGGCGCCTTCCGGGGCAATGCCGGTCATGTGATAGGCATCGGCACTCATGCCATAGCCGAGAACCTCGCCTAGAATCCTGGCCCCACGCGCCCTGGCAAACTCCAGCTCTTCCAGAATGAGCATGCCCGCACCTTCACCGAGGACGAAGCCATCGCGATCCTTGTCGAAAGGCCTGCTTGCGGATTTGGGATCGTCATTCCGGGTGGAGAGTGCTCGCATGGCAGCAAATCCGCCCAGAGAAAGAGGCGTTACGGCAGCCTCGGAGCCGCCGGCAATCATCACGTCGGCCTCTCCGTGCTGAATCATATGAAAGGAGTCGCCAATCGAGTTCGCCGACGTGGCGCAGGCCGTGGCTGTGGCTGAGATTGGCCCTTTGGCGTTATAGCGAATACTCACATGACCTGCAGCCATATTCACAATGGCTGCGGGGATGAAGAATGGGGAGATTTTGCGCGGACCACCGGCTAACAGGCTGGCATGCTCACGCTCAATGATCTCAAAGCCGCCGATTCCGGAGCCGATGAATACACCCACCCGCTCCTCAATCTCCGGCGTAATCACCAGTCCGGACTGCTGAATTGCCTCTTCCGTGGCCGCAATCGCCAGATGGATGAAACGGCCCATCTTTCGCGATTCCTTTTTGTCCACAAAGTTGAGAGGATCGAAGTTCTTCACTTCAGCAGCAAAGTTCACTGGATAATCGCTGGCGTCGAAGGACCGGATGGCCTCCACGCCGCTTCTTCCAGCAATCAGCTGATCCCATACTGCGTCCGTGGTGTTGCCCACGCCGCAGATGAGTCCAATTCCGGTGATGACGACCCGTCGCTTCACGCGCTACTTGCCTGCCTTTGCGTTCTTCTCGATGTAGTCGATCGCGTCCTTGACGGTCTTGATCTTCTCAGCATCCTCGTCCGGGATCTCCAGATCGAAGGCCTCTTCAAACTGCATCACCAACTCCACCACGTCCAGGGAATCGGCGCCCAGATCTTCCTGGAAGCTGGCTCCCGGCGTCACTTCGGCTTCGTCCACCTGGAGCTGTTCCACAATAATCTGCTTGACTTTTTCTTCCACTGCCATCTTGGCTTCTCCTTGTTCCTGATCCAGCAATTCCTGATAAAACCGATTGAAAACCTGCTTTTGGTTCTGGCTGATGGTGCACTTGCTGACTCACAGCCTCAGCGACAAGGCATTTGAACCCTGCACGCCACCGCATCGCAGCCTACCACAAATACTCACAATTTGCGCATCTCTCAGCTTAAGAAGATTCGCTTTGCTGCATTCAAACCATATCGAGTCTATCGGGCACCACACCCCGGTGTAAAGCAGAGAAACAACAGGCAGGAGACTGGCGCGGCACATACAATGAAGCCATCCGATTCGTTCGCGCCGGAGTCTGCTCATGCTCACCCTCATTCTTGGCATCGCCAGCCTGTTTGTTGCTCTTGTTCTGGGTTTCTTCCTTGGCCAACGAAGCAGTCACGCCATGCAAGCGGCGGCACAGACTGAGCTGGCCAAGCTGAATGCTGCACTGCAGTCGGCAGTCAGCGGCCGCTCCGCAGCGGAGACGGCAAGCGCTGCCGCCAGTGCCCTTGCCGAAGAGCGCCACCGCACGCTCGAGGCAGCAAAATCGGAGCGCGAGGGTCTGCGAGACGAGTTAACGCGAATCCAGCGAGAAAAGGCGGATACCGAGAAGCAACTCACCGGAGAAATCCATGGCCTGCGCGAGGCCCTTGAGTCGGAACGATCCCGGACGGCAGAAAACCTGAAGCTGCTGCAGAACGCGCAGCAAGCCCTGACCACACAGTTTCAGGCACTTGCCGGTCAGGTTCTCGACGCCCGGGCCAAGTCCTACTCGGAGTCCAGCCGCAAGGAGATCGCCGACCTGCTTACGCCGCTCAGCCAGCAACTGGAAGGCTTCCGCAAAAAGGTCGAGGAATCGCAGCTTGACTCGGCGAAAAGCGTATCCGGGCTGCGCGAGCTGATCGGCACACTGACCGGTATGAATCAGGAGCTGGCCGACAAAACCACGGCTCTGACCCAGGCACTGAGCGGCTCGGCCAAGGCGCAGGGCGACTGGGGCGAGTTTATCCTGCTGGACCTGCTGGAAAAGGCAGGGCTGCGCCAAGGCCAGCAATTCACCTTCCAGCAGAGCTTTGCCGCAGCAGAGAGTGCCACCGGCGAGCCCTCACGCACCGATGTCATCCTCCACCTGCCCGGCAGCCGTCAGCTTGTGGTTGACTCCAAGGTTTCGCTCACAGCCTGGACGGAATACACCAGTGCAACTGAGGAATCCACCCGCGCAGAAGCGCTGAAACGCCATCAGGCCAGTGTTCGCTCCCACATCAAGGGTCTGGCAGGCAAGCAGTATCACAATCTCAACGGACTGGCCACGCCGGACTTTGTTGTCCTGTTCATCCCCATTGAACCGGCGGCGCTGACTGCTCTGCAGTCGGATTCCGACCTGTGGCAAGACGCCTACCGCTCCAACATCCTCATCGCCGGGCCTACCACCCTGCTCTTCGTCATCCGCATCGTCGATAACCTCTGGCAGCAGGAGCAGCAGGCGAAGAATGTTCGCGAGATTGCCGACCGCGGGGCACGACTGTATGAAAAGTTTGTCGGCTTTGTGGAGGACATGCAGAAGCTCGACGACAGACTGCGACAGGCCCGCACCAGCTTTGACTCAGCCATGGGCAAGTTGAGCGCTGGATCCGGAAACCTGATCGGGCAGGTGGAGAAATTGAAGCAACTGGGGGTGAAACCCTCCAAAAACCTGCCGCAGACGCTCGCTGCCCGTGCACTGGACGAGGAGACCGATGCTGGCACCGCATCGAAGCTAGCTCTGGCAGCCAGTAGCGATACCGCGCAGGTCCCGAAGGCCTGAGCCGTTCCTGGAAGACGCAATCTGCTTCGGCAAAATCCCGAGCTTGCGACTTTTCGGCCACTTGCCTCATCTGTTTCGGTATGACAGTTGCTATACCGGAACACTCGTCCACTTCCTTGCAGAATGCTGCAGACGCACCGCTGCAGAACGCTCCACTCTTTACGCCGCTGACAGTTGGGGATCTCCGCCTCAAACACCGCGTGGTGCTGGCACCGCTGACACGGATGCGCTCGACCCAGCCCGGCGACATACCAAATGCCCTGAATGCCACCTACTATGCGCAGCGCGCCACGCCCGGTGGATTGCTCATCAGTGAAGCCACACAGATCTCCTTGGAAGGCAAAGGCTATCCGGCGACACCGGGAATCTACTCGGAAGAACAGATTGCCGGCTGGCGCATTGTGACCGATGCCGTGCATGCCAAGGGCGGCTATCTCTTTGCCCAGCTTTGGCATGTTGGCCGCATCAGTCACAGCTCACTCCATCCCCAGCAGGGTCTGCCCGTCTCCGCGTCTGCCGTAGTGCCCGCAGAGGGTAAAACCTTTAACGCCGCCTTCCAGATGGTCGACTTTGAAGCGCCTCGCGCCCTCGCCATCGAGGAGCTGCCGCGTATCGTTGCCGACTATGTCCATGCCGCTCGCTGCGCGAAGGCAGCTGGGTTTGACGGCATCGAGCTGCACTCGGCCAACGGCTACCTGCTCGACCAGTTTCTCGAGGACGGCGTCAACCATCGCACCGATGCCTACGGCGGCTCCATCGAAAACCGTGCGCGCCTATTGCTTGAGGTCGTCGACGCCGTCATCGCCGTCTGGGGAGCCGGGCGCGTCGGCGTGCGCCTTTCGCCCTGGGGCAAGTACAACTCGATGAGCGATTCCAACCCCGTTCCGCTTTTCACCTACGTGCTGGAACAGCTCTCTGCTCGTGGCATCGCCTACGCTCACCTGGTGGAGCCACGCGCGAATGGCGGCGCTGACGGCTCGTTGGACGCAAATGCTCCCGATGCTGCAGCCAGCTTCCGCAAGGCCTTCCCCGGAGTACTGATCGCCGCAGGTGGCTTCCAGGGCGAAACAGCAAGCCGCACCGTCGCATCGGGAGAAGCCGATGCCATCGCCTTCGGACGCTGGTTCATCTCAAATCCGGATCTTCCACGTCGCCTCCAGTTGGGCGCAGCCTTGCAACCCTATGATCGGTCCACCTTTTACGGCGGCACAGAAAAGGGCTACACCGACTACCCCGCGCTGGAAGAATCCTCTGTACGCTGACGCTCAGTCTCCGCTGTCGGATGCCAACCCATTCGCATCCGGCAGCGGAGAACGTCTTCCGATCAGTGCCTGATCCGCTCCGCAGTGGTACTGCATGGATTGCGTGGCAAATATGCATGCATCCGGTCCGTTTGCACTCGCGGCAAATCCTCCGTGCATCAGGAGCGAATAGCCGCTACGGGAACTGCGTGTGCCGGGCTGCGCATGGCTGCGAGCCAGCGTTTCCATCGCGGTTCAGGAGTCGGTGGTTGGGTCGGGACGTCGGTTGCAGCCAAGGACTCCTTCTGTGCTGCTGTCTCCTGTGCGCGAGTGCGCATCTCCGCCAGAACCTGCTTGACCTGCAGTCGCAGTTGATCCGCCTCAAGCACACAGGAGCGCAGGTAGTCCGAGACAGAAAGCTCGGATTCGCTCGCCCTGCAGCGCAGCATCTCTGCTTCTGCCTCGTTCAAACGCACCGAGATGGTCACGCATTTGCGCCGCGGAAAAGTCCGACTTCGCCCAACCGCAACAGGCTCTGCATACTGCGATACCCGCAAGGGCACGCTCTCCGGCACAGGAGTCGGTGAAGCAACCGGATAACCGGGATGACCGATGGCGACCGTATCGTCAGCCAGCAAGGCCTCAGCCAGAGCGGCTGGCATTGCTTCTTCGTCCCGAACACCAGGACCTGCCGCACCAGCCTCGCTCGCGATCGCATGCCATTGGTCGGCAACATTGGCCCTCAGGCGCAGAGATCGGGGGGGCTTGCGATCTCTCTGCGGAATCGCTACCCCATCCACCTCCTGGCGAATCTCGTCGCCCTTGCTGCCCTTGCGTTGCGTCTTCGAGCCAATGGATTCTTTGTTGTCGATTCCACGCATCTGCTTCCGCACCACTACGATCTGCTGTGCCTGCTCCCTACGGGCATGCATATCCCTCGCAGACTCGGTGGACCGGTTGCCTCGAGATGCTGCCGACGAGCTTCCGATGGTGCGTTCTTCCGAAGACGACGCGACGGTTGTTATCCGGGAGGCACGCATCGAGGGCTGATTGGAAGCGGTCTTTCTGATCGGTCGGGGCGCGTGAAGATCGACTTCGGGACTTTTGCGGCGCTCCGAGTTCCGATGCTGGCTCAGCGACTGGGTGGAACGGTTCGAATTCTGCGCATTCCTGCTAAGCTGCACTTCCTGCAACTTTGTTTCTGCAAGTCCTCGCCCGGACGCTGGAATCACAGGGGGAACTGCATGATGGCTCGCTTGCGAAGTCAAAGAGTCCACGACTGCAGTACCCCTTACCGCACTCTGTCGCTTCTGCGTTTGGACCGTCCGCGAGTGAACCTTGGCTCGGTTCCGGGACGAAGGTGCCTTGCCGAGCAACGCCTCAGGATCGAGGGCTACCGCCTCCAGCAGCGAGGCAAAATCTGCCGCTGCCGATCCCAGAGCGCTCGTGGTATGCATCATCGTTCCCATACCCTGCAGCGTACGCGCTTCTGTCTTTAACCTTGAGCGGTTTTCCTGCTGGGCCAGGGCACCAACTCCTGAATTGGGAATCCCATCGGGGAGGATTCGATTTCAGGAAAGACCCGGAATCGGAAAGACTCTAGGATGCCGCCGATCGTATGCCTTGCTCTGCCTGCGAGAAGCCGATACGAATCTCGGGGGATATGAGCAGATTTTCCATAGCTTCGGGAGTAATAGGCGGGGAAAAGAGATAGCCCTGCCCATACCGACAGCCCAGTGTTTCCAGCAGCATCCGCTGCTCCTCGGTTTCAATGCCCTCCGCCACCACGTCCATGCCCAGGACGCGTGCCAATTCGAGTATCGTTTTCACAATTTGCAAAGGCTGGGTTCCCATCGTCATGCGCTTCACAAACGAGCGATCCACCTTCAAAACATCAAAGGGGAAGCGATGCAGGTGGCTCAGCGAGCTGTAGCCGGTCCCGAAATCATCCATGTGCAGGGATACGCCGAGTCTTTGCAGGCTGTTCAGAACGCCCATGGTTGTGCTGATCGATGGAATCAGAGTGGACTCCGTCATCTCCAGCCCAAGATGGTGTCCGCGTAGCCCTGTGGTCATGAGCAGGGACTGGATGTGGTCGGCAAGTCCATTGCGCGTGAACTGCTGCGCGGAGAGGTTGACGCAGACGCGCATATGATCCAGCCAGGGACGGTTGTGCTTCCATGCCTGCAACTGTCGACAGGCATGGGCAAGGCCCCAGTCGCCAATGGGCAGGATCATGCCATTCGACTCCGCCTGCGGGATGAAGCTTTGCGGGGAAAGTAATCCTCGCCTGGGATGCTGCCAGCGAATCAGCGCTTCCAGACCGACGATACGGCCTGTGGCGATTTCCACCTCGGGCTGAAAGAACAACAGGAACTGATCGTGTTCCAGTGCATATTGCAGTTCCGCGGCGGTTGGCCATTCGCTCTCCTTCAAATTCTCCTGCAGATGTTCCCCGATCGGCAGTGTCTCCGGCTGCCTGCTTCCATCCGGCGTTGACCGCTGTCGCAACTGCCGCAACTCCAGCTGATCGGTCACAAGACTGGCCAGATTTTCCAACGCCAGCATCTCTTCTGGTTTCAAGTCGGTGCGCGGCTGCTTGGCGGCCACACACAGTGCGCCGAGCACGACGCCGTCTGAGCTCCGAATCGGAACTCCGGCAAAGAAGCGCATCTGTAATACCGTATCCGGACGATAAAACCCACGCAGTCTTCCAGCAGACTGCATATCCGGCACAACCAACATGCTTGCGGTTTCCGCGATCCACCCGGCAAAGGATTCAGTCCGGGGAAACTCGCGCAGTTGTCCGTTCCAGACAGACTTTGACCAGACCCGTGTAGCATCTACAAAGTCAATCGATGCAACATCGGCCTGCAGTTGAGCTGCTGCCATCCGGGCAATGGAATCAA
>JAKBAG010000137.1 GCA_021809235.1 Acidobacteriota bacterium | reverse complement strand
TTCATCGGAATGCGATCCGTCAGATACTCCACCCATTCCGGATCCTCGTACAGGACTGCGTTCTGCGCGGTCTGGAACCATCCCGGCGCCAGGCAGTTGACGGTGATGCCCAAGTGCCCCCAATCATCCGCCAGACTCATGGTGAGTTGGCGGATGCCTCCGCGGCTGGCACAATAAGGCCCCAGTCCGGCGTAACCGGCGACACTGGTCACCGAGCCGATATTCACGATCCGTCCATAACGGTACTGAACCATGTTCCGCGCAATCTGCTGGGCTACGAAAAAGCTGCCGCGAAGATTCGTATCCAGGACGAGATTCCAGTCTTCCCATCGCACGTCCAGCGCCGGTTTACGCACATTGCATCCGGCATTGTTCACCAGAATGTGCACCTGTCTTCCCAGGGCGTCCACCTGTCGGCCCATCTGTTCAATGCTGAACTGCTCGCGCACATCCAGGTCCATCAGGAAGACATCCCGCCCCAAGGCCCGCATCTGCTCAGCAAATGGGGCAATCTCGGCACTGCGTCGGCTGGTCAGAATCAGATCTGCTCCGGCGCGGGCCAGTGCGCCGGCGAAGTATTGCCCCAGTCCACGACTGGCACCGGTCACCATCGCCAGCTGCCCGCTGAGATCAAAGAAATTTTCAGCTTTTGCCGTCGGCTGACTCATGCCATCTGCTCCTTCTGGCTGGACAAGCGAGGATCAAGCACGATCTTCATCAGATTGGGTTCGCGCGCGTGCAGTCGGGTAAACCAATCCGCACCCTCCTCCAGCGGAGCGACTGCGGTGATGAGCGACCGAACGCGAATGCGTCCCTCCGCAACGAGCCGAATCGCCTCCGGATATTCTCCACAGGAGGCACAGGAGCCCTGCAGCCGGATTTGGCGGGAGACCACGCGCTGCAGCGGCAGCGTGACCGAAGGCGTGATGTTGCCCACCAGCGTGACCGTTCCGCCTTTCTTGACCGCATCGATGGCCGAGCGGACCGTCTCATCGCGCCCCACGGCCTCCAGCACGGCATCCACTCCACGCCCCTCAGTCTGCTGGAGCACCGCATCCATCAACTGTGCTCCCGAAGCGCAAAGCGTGTGTTCTGCACCCAGCTCCCGCGCCAGGCGAAGACGCGTTTCATCGACATCGGCGACCAGAATCCGCCTGCAGCCCAGCGCCTGCAGCGACTGCACAATGAGCAGACCGATCATGCCAGCGCCGATCACCAGTACGGAGCTATCCGGCGCAAGGTCGGTCAGATGCACGGCATGGAGCGCAACGGCGACAGCTTCGAGCATGGCCGCTTCGGCAAACTCCATGCTTTCGGGAAGTGCATAGACTATGCGTTCCGGAACAGTGACCAGCTCGGCAAAGGCTCCGTGGCGACGAAACTCCTGGCAGGAGACTCCGACGACCTCTCGACGGTCGCAGAGGTTGACCTCTCCCCGGCTGCAGAAAAAACAGTTGCCGCAGTAGACGGTCGAGTCAAAGGTGACACGGTCCCCGGGTGCAAAGCGAGCGACACCAGGGCCAACGGCGGCGACAATGCCGGCAGCTTCGTGTCCCATGACCAGCGGAGGAATTCGCCTGCCCGAAGAACCGTCATAGCCATGGACATCACTGCCGCAGATACCACATGCGGCCACACGAATCACAACCTCACCCGGTCCAGCCACCGGCTCCTGCATCTGCCGGATGGCAAGTGAGGACGGAGCCTCCAGTAACAGAGCTTTCATGCCTGCAAATCCCTCTGCACAACAATCTACTCGTCCTGACCGCGTGGGCGATAGCCTGCGCAGCGGCAGACTCGACGATTCCGGCAAACTTCGCTAACGTAATGGCATGCCCGTTGAGACCATTGTTCGCATGCTGGATGAAGAGCTCACGCGACTGCTGCAGGTGCGGCGCCTGTTGGCAGCTACTGGAAAGCTGGCTCCCACGATCACAAAAACGCTACAGGCACGCCCTCCTCGCCGCAGGAGGCCGTTGAGCGCCGAGGCGCGGCGAGCCATTGCCGAAGCGCAACGCAAACGATGGGCCTCGCAGAAGGCGAAAGCCTGAAACGCAGCGCTGGAAAGCTCCGGTATCGGGGATTCGGAGTGGCTGAACCTGCGCCGAAAGCGTTTGTTTGGGAAGACGACTACTGCACCTGTCCGCGCGGCCGCAAACGCCGCATCTCCAGCGCACAATCTACGGCATTGCGAGCAGCCAGACGCAGATTGTCGCATGCGACCCAAAGCCAGAAGTGGCGTACTTCCTCTTGCCGTGCGGCTTCTGCCCTGCCTGTGGACGGCGAGGCAAGTCGAAGCAGAATGCGGTCCTGCCCCATCGCCTCCTGATTGGACGGGGCGGGCTCATCGGCCGGAACCAGATAGAGCGGTTCGCTGTTCAGAGCCTGCTCCAGTGCGCTACGCGGCACGGCGCGCGTTAACTCCACCCAGATGGACAGACAAATACCGTGAAAAACTGGTGCCTGCACCATCTGCGTGCTGACGTCGGCTCCGCGCAGCATGGTGGCCAGATGGTGGCGCAATCTGTTGCCCGCATCGGACAAATTGACCTGAGCTGACTCTCCAAGCTCAATCCTCTGATTGAAGGCAACCTGAGCCCCAAAGACATCCTGCGGAAGGTTCTGGAAGTTGAGCACGCTCACAGTCTGGCGATGCAACTCCTCCAGCGCTCCCGTGCCATACTCCGAGGCTGGATGCAGCACAGTCACGGCGGCGGTACGCAGCAGTCCGGGGGCATGCAGTCGATTCAGGACGGCGGCGATGGCAAGAGCGCCGGCATGGGCAGGCACCATGGCACGCGTCAGCAGGTCCGGCTCATTATCTGCGGTGCGCAGCCATGGACTTCCGATGACCACTCCCGGCTCGGAGTCCAGAACACCCGTCATATCAAGAACCGTGGCTCCGGCATCGGATGCCCGACGCCACCAGCGTCGCGTCTGTTCGCTGCTACCGGCAAAGAATACAAAATCCAGCCCGTCGAAGGATTCCTCCCCCAGTCCCAGCACAATCGCAGCCTCGTCGCCAATCTGGTCCAGCGTCCCCTGAGCCTCGACATCGTCCAGCAGAACAAAGGTCGCTCCTGCCAGTGCGGACTCGGCCAGAGCTTCCTTCAACTCACCACTCAGCGGGGACGTCGCCCCGACAATTCCAATACGCAACTGATCGGTCATTCGCTTGCCGTCTCCACGGGATGATCTGCCGCATCGGATGCAGCAGCAAATGCAGGATCAGAGGCGCCTGCGTCCAGCAGCCTGGCACGGTGCCTGCGCCGCCGCGACCAGGAATAGGCTGCCCGCGCCCAGATTCCGGAAAACATGTAGACCAGCGCAATCAGAAACAGAACTCCGCGCGAGAAACGAATCAGGATGAAGATGCCGATTGCCAGCAGCATGAGCAGTTGAAACGGCTGCGTCCGCGCCAGGTTGATCTCCTTGCCGGACCAGAACCGCCAGCGACTTACCATCAGGAAACCCGCCATTCCCACCAGCCCGATCCAGAGAATGGCCAGCCACCAGTAGGGAATCGGAATTCCGTAAAAACAATGCACCGAGGAAGCAACTAGACCGGCAGCGGCAGGAATCGGCATTCCAACAAAATACTTGCGGTCCATACGCCCCGGATTCTGAGGCTGCGGATCGTGACTGATGTTGAACCGTGCCAGCCGCGAAACCCCGCAGAGCAGATACAGAAAGCACACAAAAGCGCCCACCTGCACGATGGGATGCGCCATTCCCTGCCCCACGGCTTCAGGAAGAAAATGAAATCCCCAGACCAGCGCAAGCAACGCCGGAGCCACGCCGAAGGTGATGGCATCCGCAAGGGAATCCAGTTCCCGGCCAAAGTCACTGGCGGTGTTCGTCATGCGCGCAATTCTTCCGTCCAGCGCATCGAAGGGGATGGCTAAGCAGATGGCAAGTGCGGCCCAGTCCAGCTTCTGCGCAGCATCCACTCCGGACTGCACCGCTTCCATCGTTTGCAGGATGGCAAAGAATCCGGCACCGATGCCCGCCGCCGTGAACAACGACGGCAACACGAACATCCCGCGTCGTCGCCTTAGCGGACGCGGTGCATGTGTCCGCATCGGGTTCACCCCTGGGCTCCTCGCAGCCGGGCCAGCACACTGCTGCCGCCGCTTACCCGCATGCCCTTCTGCACGGTCACTGTGGCATCGGCCGGCAGGATCACATCCACCCGCGAGCCAAACTTGATGAGACCAACCCGCTGTCCTCGCTCGACCACATCCCCAACCCGGCCATGAAAGACAATCCGGCGCGCCAGCAGGCCGGCAATCTGTCGGAAGGTCACCTCCTGCCCGTCTGTGGCGCGAATGGTGACGCTGTTCTGCTCATTCTTCTCAGCCGAATCCGGGTTCATCGCATTCAGGTATAGGCCTTTGCGATAGTCCACGGCGAGGATTGTTCCGGCAATCGGAGCCCGGTTGACATGCACATTGAAAACACTCAGGAAGATGCTGATCCGCTGCCGCTCGCCGCTGGTTGTCTGGAGCCGGGCGCACTCGGTGACCACTCCGTCACCGGGAGAAACCACCAGCCCCGCGTCCGCAGGGATGATCCGCTGGGGGTCTCGAAAGAACCACAGGAAAAATGCTGCCAGCAGCACACAGGGCAACGCCAGCCACATCGTGGCAAACCAGCCCAGTACCGCAGCTGCAGCCAGAAAACCCGCACCGTAAAAATAACCGTCTTTAACCATGATCCCCAACGATTATACGGCGCAGGGATTTCCTGACAGAGGTGAAATCGCTCTGGAATGTCGCCAAATTCCCGCTGCCGACCCGCAAAAAGCTCTGATTCAGCCGTCAGGCAACCGCAGAATAGTTTCGCTCGAGAGCCGCAATCAAATCTTTGGTGTGCAGCTTCAGCTTCTTCATCCGCACCTCTTCCATCTGCTCCTCAGCAGTCTGATAGGGCTTGGACATTAACTCCTCCAGACGCTGAGCGTATCGCCGATGCTCGGCCATCAGTCGTTCCAACTCAGCGCCACGATGCTCTTCCAGAAGTTCCGCCATGGTTCACCTCGCAAGACAGGAGACACTTCTGTATACGCCCAATCCGCTGCGGCTGCAACCGCAAAATTTCCTCCCGCCCCAGGGAGTTGAGAATGGATTGGCAATCGTATGAACATCCTGCGGCAAGATGCCCTGTCCCTGTGGCAATTCCATGTTGCAATGGGCAGAATATTCTCCCTATCGGGCTGGATTTCCGGCCACAGTCTCCGCATCCAGACGGCACTCCATACAGATCGCATCCTCTTTCGGATCAGTGTAATAGCCGGAGCGACGTCCCGTCGGCAGAAAGCCTGCCTGCGCATAAAGGTGCTGAGCGGGCTGGTTGGACGCCCGGACCTCCAGTAGGATGCGCTTTGCCCCGGATTGCCAACTGGCCTGCATGGCTGCTTGAAGAAGCCTGCGCCCCAGACCACGCCGTTGCATGGCCGGATCGATGACAATCGACTCCAGTTCAGCCTCGTCCACGCCATAAGCGACCACACAGAAGCCAAAGACCTGTTGCTCCCCGGCGGCGACAAGGATGCAGCGGGAAGGACCGGTCTTCTCTACCATCTGTCGCCAAACGGAATCCGGCCAGTGCGGGGCTGCTGGCACCCGTTGCGCCAGCGCCATCACCAGCGGCAGGTCCGGCAGCTCCATGCTGCGCACTTGGATGCTTTCTGCGGAAGCCGACAAGCTCACGACGACACCGAACTCAACGGCGGAGTCGCCTCAGTACCGCGCAGATAGTGTCCGTCTAGAGCGGCAGCATCCTCAGCGTCACCACGCAGCCATCGCTCAAGGACCGCATCCAGAGCCTGCGCGGCTCCGGGCGCGGCCATGCGAAACACCTCGAGTTCCTCGGCAAGCATCTCAAGCAACTGTGCTACGGATTCTTCGCAGACGGCCACACGCTGCGGAATGGGAAGGCCTTGCGCTCCGGTCGTAAACTCGCCGGCAGTCACCAGCCGCTCTGTCCAGACCATCCCGTCCGTGCGCATGCCCACAAACATCTGTCCTCGCCAGGCATCCAGTGCCACGCAGCCCACAGCCGCCAGATGCTCCATCACCTGAAGGCGCGAAATGGACAGGAGTGGAATTTGGCAAGCATCCACCAGCCCCTTGGCGGTGGCCAGGCCAACGCGGATGCCGGTGTAACTGCCCGGACCGGAAACCACCACCACCCCGTCCAGCTGGTCAGCGGTGCTGTTGGCATCCTGCAACAAGCTGCGTGCAGCCACCAGAAGGCTCGCAGCAAACTCCCCTGCAGCAAGCGTTGCCTCACCCAGCAGATGCAGCCTGCCATCCAGCACACGGGCCAGCGCCACGCTACCCGTTGCTCCACAGGTATCGATCCCCAGCAGTAGCGTATTGCGCCGATCCGTACTCATGCCCTGCACTTCCTCATGCCTTCTCCACAAGCTCCAGCAGTACACCATGGGCAGAGGCAGGATGGATAAAGACGTAACGATGCCCTCCCGCTCCGATCTGAATCTCATCCCTGACCATGCGAATCCCCCGAGAGCGTAACCGATCCACAACTTTGTCCAACTCCGGAACACGCAAAGCGACATGGTGCAACCCTTCGCCGCGACGAGCGATGAAACGGGCAATAGTCGCCTCGTCGTCGGTCGCCTCAAGCAGTTCCATTCGAGATTCCCCGGCGGCGAACATGGCCACGCGGACTCGCTCCCCAACCACGGTTTCGCGGCCTAGATTCGTCATGCCCAGCAGCTGATAGAAGCCTTCCGCCTGCTCGATGGAGCGCACGGCAATGCCCAGATGATCCAGCACCGGGGCCGACCTCGCCTCAGGGTTGCGACGACCAGAATTGTTTCCGGACTGAGCCGTTTCCAGCAGCGTGGACAAAAGCGCCTCGACGCCTTCCCCGCGAGCGGCCACCGTTCTGTGCACCAGCCTGGGAGGCCTGCCGGAGACCGCCTCGTTGAGCATCTCCATCGAAGTAATATCCTGCTCCAGATCTTCGATTCCAACCAGATCTGCCTTGTTCAGGACCAGGACATCGGCAATCTCCAGCACACCGGCCTTCATCGCCTGTACTCCATCTCCCATGCCCGGAGCCAGCACCACAGCCACCACATCGGCACAACGGGCAATTTCCACCTCGCCCTGGCCAACTCCCGTGGTTTCGATCAGCAGCAAATCCCATCCGGCAGCCTCCATGACCATCAGAGCGTCCTCGGCTGCCGCCGCCAGACCGCCCAGGTGGCCACGCGTTGCCATCGAACGAATGAATACACCCGCGTCGGCTGCCATCTCCCGCATGCGAATACGGTCGCCGAGCACAGCCCCACCACTAAGCGGACTGGATGGATCGATGGCCAGCACGGCCACTGTCTTGTTCTGTGCGCGCAACTGTCGGGTCAGCGCCTCAAGCAGGGTACTTTTACCCGCTCCAGGCGATCCGGTCAGCCCAAGGCGGAGTGCCCGTTTGCCCTCGTTCTGCCGCTGGGACTCCACATGCGCACGGCAGTGCGCCAATAACGCTGCCGATTCCCTGCCCCCGTGTTCGACGCGCGTCAGGGCCCGCGCCAGTGCGCGCCTGTCTCCCCGGATCAGCTCGGCTGCCAGTTCTTCGCCTGTTTTGTCGATTGCCTTCCGGTCTTCGTCCATAACCACTCCGCCAGCCCAAGCATACCGGAGCGGCAGCCGTGCGGTCATCGGGAATGCCGCAGAAGAATCCTCCGATCCTGGGAACTGCTTCCCCCTGCGTTTGCGTATTTCGAGCAAACCTGTTCCACTTGTTGCGCGTACCCGGGTCCGGAGTTCCGCAGTCTCTGTGCAGCTCCTGCTCATATCCTTTCGCTACGGGAGACATTCGTATGTCTTATCCTTTCCGCTGCACGGCCACGCTCGCCGCCGCCGCACTGCTTTGCCTGCTTCCAACGACTCCGATGCTGGCTCAGTCGGCACCGGTGGTGACCGGCGATCTTCGCGTAGACAAGCTGCTGCAACAGATGACCTTTCAGGAAAAGATGGCGCTGATTCGCGGCGCGTCAGAAGACCCCGCCACCAATCAGGGTCAGGCTGGATATCTGACCGGTGTGCCCCGCCTGCACATTCCCCCGCTGCGCTTCTCCGACGGACCTCCGGGAATTCTGACGCGCTATCCTTCACAGGCCGAGACAGCCACCATGGGTCTGGCCGCCACCTTCAGCGCAGCCGATGCACGGGCAAACGGTCAGGTGGTGGCGCGCGAAGCTAAAGCGCTCGGCATCGATGTCGTCCTGCAGCCATTCATCAACATTGATCGGGACATCACGTTTGCGCGAGGCTACAACACCTACGGCGAAGATCC
>JAKBAG010000136.1 GCA_021809235.1 Acidobacteriota bacterium | reverse complement strand
AGGCATGGGCTACCACGGCGGAACGATGGTGCAGGGTGCGGGCAAGCAGATGCTTGCCGGTACCTGGCTCGCCCTCCAGCCCGGCCAGCGGCGTCAGCGGTCCCACGGCCTGCAACTGTTGCAGCAGGCGGCGCATGGTGCTGCCAATGGCGATGAACTCCGGCGGAGCCGCTGCGTCAGACGTGCCGGAAGCCGCAGCTTGCGCATTCAGTTCCTGCGCATCCATTGCGCGCGGATTCCTGTTGCGGGTTCCCATGCGCTGGTCGGCATGGAACGAGGGGGCGGATGCGGCCGGAATGAGAGCGGTTTTGAGCATGTGTCGTCCGAGCAAAATGCCTCTCCGCAAGGCGTGCGGCGCATGAGTCTGGCACAGACCTGCGCAGCAGGAACCAGCAGAGTGAAACTGAAACATGTATCGGCGCGGGACGAAAAAAGATGAGGCGCAAGAGAAAAACGAACGCCGCGTACTGGCGTACGCGGCGTGTTCCCGGGGGAGGGAATGGGGTAGCGGCCTTAGCGGCGAAAGCGCTTCGACGGCTCGTCGGAAGCGATTTCCCCATCGCGGATGTGGACGACGCGATGGGCATACTCGGCGATGTCCGGCTCATGCGTCACCAGGACAATGGTGTTGCCGCGGGCATGCAACTCATCAAAAAGGGCCATAATCTCGATACCCGTCTTGGAGTCGAGGTTGCCGGTGGGCTCGTCGGCCAGAATGATCGACGGGCGGTTGATGAGCGCGCGGGCAATGGCCACACGCTGACGCTGGCCGCCGGACAGCTCGTTGGGCTTGTGGTTCATGCGGCCTTCCAGGTTCACGGCGCGCAGGGCCTCGCGGGCGCGCTCGGTGCGCTCGGCAGCCGGGGTGCCGTTGTAGATCAGCGGCAGTTCGACGTTGTGCAGCGAGGAGGCGCGGGCCAGCAGGTTGAAGGTCTGGAAGACGAAGCCAATCTCCTTGTTGCGGATCCGGGCCAGTTCGTCGTCATCCAGCTGGCTCACCAGATGATCGTTCAGCCAGTACTCGCCCTTGCTGGGGGTGTCCAGGCATCCGATGATGTTCATGAAGGTGGATTTTCCCGAGCCGGACGGTCCCATGATGGCCACGTATTCATTCACGCGGATGTTCAGTGAGATGCCGCGCAGGGCGCTGACCTGCTGCTCGGAACCCATGTCGTAGGTCTTCCAGAGATCCTTGACGACAATGATGTCGCGTTGTTCTCCGTTTCTGGCTGGAGTTGCGAGCGTTTCGGAGCTCATACTCGCAGTACTGGTGCGGTCATCCATGCGATTCAATCCTTATGCGCGATGCAATCCTTGCCGCGGTTGATGGCGATGGTTCAAAGTACGCAGAACAGGGCGGAAATGTTCCAGTCGGGCAATTCGTCTGGCCGGTATTGGATGGGTGAAGCCCGAGGATCATGGTCCCTCCTGCATTTGGCCAGCCGTTTCGCTTCCCGGTGTTAGGAGCCGGCTAACGTGGTTGCGGTCTTGTCCCGTTTGATAAGCGAACCGTTCTTGAGGGTGCGCAACGTGGTGAACGGTCCGGTGACGATCTCCTGCCCCTGGGTCAGGCCGCTGACGACTTCCATGTCCGTGGTGCCGGTGATGCCGGTGGTTACAGGGGTAAAGACAGCGCGGAGCTTGCCCTGAATCGACTTGACCACAAAGACGCCCTGAACCGGATCCGGCTGCTTGGCTCCGGCAGCCAGAGGTATCGGCTTGCCGTTGGCGTCCAGCTTGTCTGGCGAGCGGTTGACGAGCGCCTGGATGGGCAGGGTAAGGATGTTGGACTTGTGGGCGGTGGTGATCTTCGCCGTGGTCGAGAAGCCCGGCTTCAACTCGCGCAGGTTGGGCTGGTTGGGATCGAGCGTGACGATGACCTTGAAGTCCTTGGCCTCTTCGGTGCCGGTGGTGCTTTGCGAGGTGGCAACGCCGGTCGAGCGCAGCAGTGCCTGGTCGCCGACCAGGGTAACCTTGCCGGTAAAGACGCGGTTGGGCAGGGCATCGACGGTGATCTGTGCAGGCTGGCCAATGGCTACGTTGACGATGTCGGTCTCATCCACCTTGACCTCTGCCGTGATGACGCTCATGTCGGCCAGCGTCATCAGCGTGGAGCCTTCCGCATTCTGAATGCCGACGACGACGGTCTCACCCAGCCGGACGGGAAGGTTGGTCACAATGCCGTCAAAGGGTGCGATGGAGACGGTCTTGTTCAGAGCATCCTGATTGAAGCGCAGGGTGGCAATATTGTTCACAACCTTGGCGCGAGCCGACTCCGTCTGGGCATGGGCCTGCGCCAAAGCCGCCTTGGTCTGTTCGAGGGTGGCCACGGCCAGATCGTAGGCTGCTTTTTTCGCATCGTAATCCTGCTTGGCGATGAGCTGATCCTTATAAAGCTGCTGCGCGCGCTGCCAGTCCAGCGTCTTCTGCTCAAGGTCAGCCTGGGAATGCAGCACATTGGCCCTGGCGGTGTTTTCCGCGGCTACGAAAGAGGCCACATCCGTGCGGGCCGACGCGATGGCTGCCTTCTGGGCATCCACATTCGCTTCCGGCTGCACGTTTTCCACGCGGGCGATCACCTCACCCTTCTTGACCTGGTCGCCTTCCTTGACGTTGAGCTGGACAATCCGGCCAAAGGCAGTGGCGCCGACATTCACATAGGTCTTCGGCTTGATCTGGCCAGTGCCGCTGACGATGGTGGAGAGATCCTGGCGGGTGACCTTGGCGGTCAGGACTTTGGTGTAGCCGGACTGCGCCTTGACAACCATGAAGGTGACCAGGCCGGCAACCGCAAGAAGAGCAAACACAATTCCGATAATCTTTTTCATAAGCACTGGAAACTGCTCTGGATTCTCCTGTTTCAGTGTACGCAATCTTATGGAAACGGGTTCCCGGAGGAGGAATCCGGCTTTCAAGAGGGCTGTTTCCATGCAATGCGAGAGGCAGCCGGACGGGCAGGAGCGTTCGTTTGCAGAGCTGTATCGGCCGGCAAGGCAGATGACGTTTTTGTCCGTGCCGGGTCCAAATCAGGAGATGTTCCTTGTCCGGGGTGGCTGGAGCCAATACAATATACGCTTGCAGGAGTAGTGGCCAGATGGGCATGCGTAGCGATTGGAAATTTTCGGGAATGCGATTGAACAAGCAGCAGATATCGAGCCGGAGTGCTATGGGTTGGAGCCAGGCGGCAGCCGCGCTGGCGGCTCTGGCGCTGGCAGCGGGAGTTGCGGCGCAGGGGCAGATGCTGCGCCTGAACGGCGTGCACGCCATGCTGAAGGGCGATGGCCAGCAGCAGACTGCTGAAAATACGCCCGCCAAAGGCCAGACAACCGATCCGCTGAATCGCCCCTTGAGCGACAAGGAAAAGTTCCGCATGCTGAAGCAGGAACGGAACGAGTTGAGCAGTGCCTACAAAACCTGGCTGACGCAGGACGTGGCCTACATCATCACGCCGGATGAGGAGCGAGCCTTCCGCAGCCTGGGCAACGACGAGGAGCGCGACGCATTCATTGAGCAGTTCTGGCAGCGTCGCAATCCCAATCCCGACTCTCCGGACAATGAGTTCCGCGAGGAGCACTATCGCCGGATCGCGTATGCCAACGAGCACTTTGCCGCTGGCAAACCCGGCTGGCGCACGGATCGTGGTCGCATTTACATCACCTGGGGAGCGCCGGATTCCATCGATGCCCACCCCTCGGGCGGCGCGTATCAGCGCCCGATGAGCGAGGGCGGCGGCGAGACCGAAACCTTCCCGTTCGAGGTATGGCATTACCGCTACCTGCCGGGCGTAGGAGACAACATCGACATCGAATTTGTGGACTCCTGCCAGTGCGGCGATTATCACTTCACGCTGGACCGCTCGGAAAAGGACGCGCTGCTGCACGTTCCTGGAGCCGGCCTGACGCTCTATGAAGAGATGGGCCAGGCAAAGAAGGCTGACCGCTTCAAGGGTGGACTGGAGAGTCTCGGCAATGGTCCGTTGGGGCAGGGGAACCAGTCAAAGGAGTTTGATCGCATGGAGACCGCTGCCAAGCTGTTTGCGCCTCCCCCGGTCAAGTTCCGGGATCTGGACGCTTTCATCTCCGAGCACAAGATCCTGACCGGGCCGATCTTTCCCTTTGACGTGCGCACCGACTATGTCCGCGTGACGCAGGATACGATGCTGGTGCCGATCACACTCCAGATCAAGAACAAGGATGTGACCTTCCTGACCAAGGATGGCGTCTCGCATGGAGTGGTGGAGATTGAAGGCAGGATTTCGACCATCACCGACCACGCCGTGCAGACCTTCGAGGATACGGTGGAGATCACCCAGCCGGCGGAGCTGCTGAACGGAACCATGCAGCGCAGCTCGGTCTACTGGAAGGCGCTGCCGCTTCGGCCAGGCATGTATCGGCTCGACATTGCGATCAAGGACGTGAACAACAAGGATCATGTCGGCATCTATGCCCGCAGTCTTGTCGTGCCAAAGTTTGACGATGAAAAGCTGGCCACCTCGTCGATGATTCTGGCCGACAAGATGGAGCAGGTGCCGACGCAGACCATAGGTACCGGCAACTTCATCATCGGCAACACCTTCATCCGCCCTCGCGTAAGCCCGAATCCGGCCTCACCGGTCACCTTTACCCGCAACCAGAGCCTGAACTGCTGGATGCAGGTCTACAACCTGGGGATCAACGACAAGACGAAGAGCAATGAAGCTACCGTGACCTACGAGATTCAGGACGGAGCCACGGACAAGGTGCTGCTGGCCACCAGCGAACAGTCCAAGGACATGAGCGCGCACAGCGATCAGCTGACCATGGAGCGCTCGGTGCCGCTGGCCGGGTTGCAGCCGGGCAAGTACAAGATGACCATCCGGGTCAACGACGCCATCAGCAAGCAGCAGATCACCCGGAGCGTTCCCTTCGTGGTGCAGTAAGGGCCTTCCCGCGGCATGGTCCGGCAATGTACCGGACCGGCGCACTCGATGCAGTCAATTCTGGAGCCATCGGACGCAGAGACAGAAAACGAAGCATTGAAGCGTATTCGTCCCCAACTCGTTGTTGCATGTGCCGCGGCTCTGGGGCTGGTGTGGCCGGTGGCAGCGGCTCGTGTGCCATCCAGCGCAACGGCTTCCGTAGCCGGCCTGGTGCAGAATCTCGGCGGACAGCCGCAGCCGGGCGCGCAGGTGGAGCTGATGGGCCCGGATGCCACGCTGGTGGCCCGCGCCTTCACCAACAGTCGCGGTTATTACCATTTTGAGCGTGTGCTGCCCGGCCGCTACACCGTGCGGGCCGCCGCAGCCAGCTACCTTCCCGTTCTCAAGGAAAATCTTCGCGTACGCAGTGCGACGATCGTCAATGTGACGATGCGCACGCTGTATGACCTGATGCAGTGGGCACCTGCCCCGCGCCGGATGCGCACGGCCAGCGACGATGACTGGGCCTGGACGCTGCGCTCAGCCGAAGGACGGCCGTTGCTGCGCTGGCAGGACGATGGCACTCCGGAACTGGTGGTCGATGGCGGCGCGGAGACCACTCCCGCGGCCCAGCATCGGCTGCGGATGCGGCTGGCTGCCGGAGCGGGCAGTGGCCGGTTCGCTCAGAGCGGAGCAGCACTGGAAGCTGCCGCCGAAGACCAGATGACTCACGGCCGCACAGCCGTCATGAGCGCTCGCAGCAGTGCTCCGGGCGGGGCCGACAACGGCGGTTGGATGGAGACAATGCTCGGCTTCCGGCAGGAGATTGGCGACAGCCGGATGGGGACTCGGTCGCTGAACACGGTCGTGGCCATGCGTGGCGATTCGCTGGTAAGCAGCGCCGGGCAAAGCGGTCTGCAACAGGTGGCGGTGCGCGGCTGGGAGAAGATGCAGCTGCTGCAGAGTCTGAATGCCGAGGCCGGTTCGGATCAGGTCTTTCTGCGGCTGGGCAACGGGAGCGCGCTGGTGGAGGCCATGCCCTTTGCCTCGGTGGAATTGCATCGCGGCGCAGGATCGCTCGAGTATCGAATGGCAACGGCGCTGCCGGAGGATTCCGATGCCAGCGCCATCCAGCCGGAGGCATGGCTGCCTGCAGTCAATGACACCAATGGCCAGGCTGCCGTGGAGCATGGGCTGCATCAGGAGTTGGGCTGGCAGACGACAGCCGGGCAGACGCACATGATGCTGGTCGTCTATGGCGACGATATTGCGAATCCCACGCTCGAGGCCGGCGGTCGGCTGAATGGCAACGCCGGCATGGGGCAGTGGATGCTGG
This sequence comes from Acidobacteriota bacterium, assembly GCA_021809235.1. GTDB lineage: Bacteria > Acidobacteriota > Terriglobia > Terriglobales > Acidobacteriaceae > Acidicapsa. The sequence continues at coordinate 2,117 of JAKBAG010000136.1, read as the reverse complement.
CAGACTCCGGCAGCGCGCTGCTGCGCGGGGCAGGGCAGGGCTATGCGACAACCGGCGTTCTGGCTCAGGTGGAGCGGAATCTGCCTGGGGGTAACCACGTGCGGCTCAGCTACGCCAGCGGCGATGCGCTGGTGATGCCGGCTGCACCGGTCCCCATGGACATTGTCACGATTCTGCATGGCACGGTCGCGCGGCGAGCACAGATGTATTCCTTGGCGCTCTCTGGCGCGATGGATCGCACCGGAACCCACTGGCGGGCCAGCTATCGCTGGCAGCCGGAGGCAACCGTCACCGAGGTGGCGCCCTATGCCGTCGATGCAGCCGAACCGTATCTGAACCTGTATCTGCGGCAGCCGCTGCAGGGGCTCCACGACGGCGCCAGCGGCCGCGTAGCCGTGCTGGTGGATGTGCAGAATCTGCTGGCACAAGGCTACCAGCCCTTTGTCACGCTGGATGGATCGCGGCTCTACTTTGCCCAGGCGCAGCGTGCCTTCTTTGCCGGGCTGCAGTTTAACTTCTAAGCGATCTCTGTGGTATTCTGGTTACCGACAACAGGCAGCAATCTGCAGCCAAATCGGCAGCAAGGATTCGCGGCTCACTGTCCCCCTCTTGTGGACCTGTAGCTCAACTGGCAGAGCATTCGACTCTTAATCGACAGGTTGTGGGTTCGATTCCCACCGGGTCCACCATTCTCTCCTGCAAATCCTCATCGCACGCGGCAAGGTGCCGGTTTCCCCGGTTCGCATTGTCTCGGCGTGGCTGCTGTGTCTGTCTGCTTCAGTCTGCGAATGGGCCGGAGGCCGAGCGATTGTAGCGGCCCCGCAGGGCGTTCCAGCGGATGCGTACAATCTCCTCCAGCATCTGTACGCCATCCCGCAGATAGCTGATGCGGGTGCGCTCATCGTGGCCCCAGGTGACCGGAACCTCGACAATGCGCAGGCCACGGCGCAGCGCGATGAACAGAATCTCCGGATCGAAGCCCCAGCGCTCGATGGTCTGCAGCGGAAAGACCAGATGCGCCGCCTCCCGGCGGAAGGCTTTGAAGCCGCATTGGGTATCGGCAAAGGGCAGCCCCATGATGGCTCGGGTGACCAGGTTGAAGCAGCGCCCGAAGAACTGACGGTAGAGCGGCTGCCGGTCGGTTTGGCGGCTGCGTTCCAGCCAGCGCGAGCCGATGGCAATGTCGGCTCCGGCCTCAATGGCGTCAAACAGCAGTTGCGCCTCGCAGATGGGCGCCGACAGATCGGCGTCGGTGAACATGACCACTTGCCCTGTGGCCTGCAGCAGCCCATGGCGCACGCTGTAGCCTTTGCCCCGGTTGCCGGGGTTGCAAACCAGACGGACCTCCGGATGGACGGCCGCATAGTCGGCAACCTGCCGCGCCGTCGCATCCGTGGAGCCATCATCGACGATCAGCAGTTCCGTATTCCAGCCGCGATCCCGCGCGCAGCAAAGAACTTCCTCCATCGCGCGTCCAATGCGGGCGCTTTCGTTGTAGGCTGGAATGACAATGCTGTACTGAGGATGACTGCTCAATTCCTGGTTTCCTTGGCAGGGTGCCGGGTACAAAGCGCGCGCGATTGTCTGCGAGATACTCTGGTCATGATAACGGAGACGCGCACGGCAGAAAATAGACGCAGCCAATTGTGCCATCTTTTCTGCGGAACAGGCGCGTGGATTGTTTATTCTGAGTGTTGGAGGCTCACAGGCATGACGAAAGCGGATCTGGTGGAGCAGGTAACGGCGCTGGGTGATCTGACCCGTCGCGATAGCGAAGTGATTGTGGAGACGATCTTCGACTCCGTGATTGCCGCCCTGCAGTCTGGCGACAAGATTGAGATTCGCGGCTTTGGTTCGTTTCGCATCCGGCAACGCAACGCACGGACAGGCAGGAATCCGAAGACCGGAGCCAAGGTGGAGGTTCCGGCCAAGCGCGTGCCCTACTTCAAGCCCTCGAAGGAACTTCGGCAGAGGATCAATCCCCACGAAACCAAGGCCTGAGCTCTCCGCCGTCCTGTGGCCTCGTGTTCGGCCCCTAGCGTCTGTCTTGGACGCAGATTCTTCAGCAAAATGCGGATTGCGAAACGCATCTGCTTACGCCCCGGCAGGATGGAGCG
>JAKBAG010000135.1 GCA_021809235.1 Acidobacteriota bacterium | reverse complement strand
GCGCGCCCTCGATCCGCTTGGAGATCATCTTCGACTCAATCGGCACGCCCTCTTCCATCCCCAGCCGCTCCAGCAGCGTGGAGACCCAGGCCTTGGCGAAGATGCGCATCAGATCGTCTTCCAGAGACAGGTAGAAACGCGATGCGCCTGGGTCGCCCTGTCGGCCGGCACGTCCGCGCAGCTGGTTGTCAATACGACGCGACTCATGCCGCTCTGTACCCAGGATGAACAGCCCGCCGGCCTCGATCACGGCCTTGCGCTCCTCCTCGGCATGGTTGGCATGCCCGGCGAACACCGCGTCCCACTGTGCCTGCTCGGTTTCAAACTCCTGCCCCTGGTAGTAGAAGCGCAGAAAACCCTCTGGCGCTGTCGGATGGATGGCACCCTCGGCCACGCTGATCGCGCGCGCCAATCCCTTCTTCACCAGCTCCTGACGAGTCATGAACTCCGGGTTGCCACCCAGCAGAATATCCGTACCACGACCAGCCATATTCGTGGCAATCGTCACCATGCCCAGCCGCCCGGCCTGCGCCACAATCTCCGCCTCGCGCTCGTGGAACTTGGCATTCAGCACCACATGGCGCACGCCCTTGCGCTGCAGCGTCTGCGAAAGCAGCTCGCTCTTCTCGATCGACGTAGTACCCACCAGAATGGGCTGCCCGTTCTTGTGAATCTCGGCAATGTCGTCGGCCACGGCCTTGTACTTCTCTTTGGCTGTCCGGAAGACCACATCCGAGTTGTCAGCACGCAGCATCGGCTTGTTCGTCGGAATGACGGTGATGTCCAGTTTGTAGATGTTGTCGAACTCGGTGGCCTCGGTCTCGGCTGTGCCCGTCATGCCAGAGAGCTTGCTGTAGAGCCGGAAGTAGTTCTGGAAGGTGATCGTCGCCAGCGTCTGGTCTTCCTTGCGGATAGCCACGCCCTCCTTGGCCTCCACCGACTGGTGCAGTCCATCGGACCACCGCCTTCCAGGCATCAGTCGCCCGGTGAAGGTGTCCACGATGATCACTTCTCCATCCTTGACCACGTAGTCTACGTCGCGCTTGTAGAGCGCATGCGCCTTGATCGCCGTCTCCACGTAGTGCTTCAGATCCCAGTTCTCCGGGTCGGCAATATTGCCGATGCCCAGCAGTTCCTCAATCTTCAGCCAGCCGTCATCGGTCACGCTGATCGTGCGCATCTTCTCATCGACCACATAGTCGCCGGTGAGAATCTTGACCATCTCCTCTTTTTCAATCTCCTCGCCCTGCTCCAGATGCGGAATGATCCGCTTCACGCGGTCATATTTGTCGGTCGTCTGGTCCGTCGGGCCAGAGATGATCAGCGGCGTCCGCGCCTCGTCGATCAGGATCGAGTCCACCTCGTCCACAATCGCGTAGTAGTGCCCACGCTGCACGCAGTCCTTGATGTCGAACTTCATGTTGTCGCGCAGATAATCAAAGCCGAATTCGTTGTTCGTGCCATAGGTAATGTCGGCGGCATAGGCGGCGCGGCGCTGGTTGTCGTCCAGATCATGCACAATGACTCCGACCGTCAACCCCAGAAACTCGTAGATCTTGCCCATCCACTCGGCGTCGCGCTTGGCCAGATAGTCGTTGACCGTGACCACATGCACGCCATGGCCGGCAAGCGCATTCAGATAGCAGGCCAGCGTCGCCACCAGCGTCTTGCCTTCGCCGGTCCGCATCTCGGCAATCTTTCCCTGGTGCAGCACCATGCCGCCGATCAGCTGCACGTCAAAGTGGCGCATGCGCAGCACACGCCAACCCGCCTCGCGCACCACGGCAAAGGCCTCCGGCAGCAGCGCATCCAGCGCGGCCTTTTCGGCTGCCTTGCGCGCCTCGCCCTCGGTCACGTTGGCCAGCTGCGCGGCAATCCTCTCGCGAAACTCCGTCGTCTTGGCCCGCAGCTGCTCGTCCGTCAGGGCCTTCATCTCGGACTCAAAAGCGCCTATGCGCGCCACCACCGGCATCATGCGCTTCACGGCGCGATCATTGCTGGTACCAAATATCTTCGTTAGGAACTTGCTGAACAAGGCGTAGCTCTCCGTCTACTAGTGTAAATGGGCAATGCCAGCGAAAAGCCTGTCCGGAGAATCCTGATTCATCGTCCGTGGAGAATATTGAACCGAGATTCGGCCATCGATTCGGTCTGGCTTTCATCGCTTGATTCGCGCAGCCAATGCCTCAATCGAAATCGGAGGATTCCGCCTGTGCAGCATCTCGTGGCAGTTTGGACAAACAGGACGAAGGTGCATCTTAGGATCGACCGTGTGCTGACCTTTACTCGATGCAAGCGGAATCAAGTGGTGCACATGGATAAACCCTTTGCCAATCTCTCCATAGGTGCGTTCAAAGTCGAATCCGCAAACAGAGCAGACTGGACCAAAAATCGAGATGCACGTCTCCCTGGCCTTTGGATCTCGCTCCACGCGGCTCACTTGAACAGTGACTCTATTTCCTTCGATCAACTCACATGCAGCTTCTTCAGAGGGAAGGAGAAATTGACGAACGGGCCGTTGTTTGATCTTACCGGCGGCGTAAAGCAGGAGCGGGGTCGCTGCACGAATTTGTGCTTCGGTCTCGACATCCAGAAAATAATATGTTGACTGCGCCCAGGCACTTCCACTTGTACCGCGAACTTGCAATGTAATTTCTGAGATTTTGCCTATCAGAGCCTTCAGGTCCGGGCCGTCAGATTCTCTCGCACGGAGATAGATGCGGATAGCATCCCGTCGATGGCGGATAAAAGCAAACTTTGTGGTGATACCAAAGCTGCACCAATTCGTCGCCTTACTCCGGACCACCCCACGAAGATTGCCCTGAACAGAGGACAACAAGAGATCACACAATTTACAGCTACTCGCCGACGATTTTTCGTGTGCATTCAATTTGGTAATCACCCATTGACGACGCGTTAAGGTGAAGCATCCCTTACGATTGACAGAAATATTATGTGCTGATAGGAGATCGACCCCGTTCTTCGATAAATTCCCTATAAATGCGGTTGCCTGCCCCGCTCATCCCCGCCGTCTCAGTACCTCTTCGTAGACCTCGACATATTCCCGCGCCGGGTGCTCCCACCCGTAATCCCGCGCCATGCCGTTGCGCATCAGCGTCTGCCAGCCGTCGCGATCGTTGGCAAAGACCCACAACGCGCGATCAATCGCCCAAAGGAAATCCCCCGGGTGATAGCCGGAAAACTTGAATCCTGTGCCGGTGCGGTGGTCTGCATTCCACTCCTCGACCGTATCCTCCAGCCCGCCCGTCGCTCGCACTACGGGGATGGTCCCGTACTTCATCGAGTAAATCTGGTTTAGCCCGCACGGCTCATAGCGCGATGGCATCAGGAAGATATCCGCGCCTGCCTCAATTTTGTGCGCGATGGCGTCGTCATACTTCACCTGTACGGCCACCTTGTCCGGATAGCGCGCCGCAAAGCTGCGGAAGAAGCTTTCGTAGAATGGCTCGCCGGTTCCCAGAGCCACCAGTGCCATCTCCCGCTGCGCAAGCTGATCGCTGATCGCCGCCAGCATGTCAAAGCCCTTCTGCGTGGCAAAGCGCGAGACAATGCCGAGCACCGGCGTCGAGTCCGCAATATGCTCCAGTCCAAAGGCGTGTAGCACATCGCGTCGGCACTCTGCCTTGCCGGTCAGGTTCCCGGCGGAATAATGCGCCGCCAGATGCACATCCCGCGACGGATCCCAATGCGCATAGTCCACCCCATTCAGAATGCCGCGCAGATCCCAGTGCCGTCGGCTGAACAACGACTCCAGCCCGGAGCCAAACTCCGGCCCCTGAATCTCGCGCGCATAGGTCGGGCTCACCGTCGTCATGTAGTCGCACATGACCACACCGCCCTTCAGAAAGTTGAACGTATCGTTCTGCTCCACCCGATCAAACGTGAAGATATCCCACGGCAGCAGCAGTGTCTCTGTTGTCCGCGGCGGAAACCACCCCTGATAGCCCGCATTGTGGATGGTCAGTACCACGCCTACATTCCGCAGAACGGGATCATACACATACAGCGTCCTCAACAGCACCGGCAGAATCGCCGTCTGCCAGTCATGGACATGGAACAGATCCGGCACGCCCAGCAGCTTCACAGCCTCCAGCACGGCGCGGGAAAACAATCCAAAACGCTCGGCGTTATCCGCGTAGTCGCCGCCGCCGCGCGGGCCATACAGCCCTTCCCGGTCAAACAGTTCCGGGCAATCCACAAAGTAGTACTGCACACCCTCGCTCAGGCCCCCATCCACCACGTTCACAAACCGGTTGTAGTAGGGGAATGGAATCGTCAGTGAGCGGATGGCCACCGGCTGCGCCTCTGCCAGTTGGCCGCGCACCGAGCGATAAAGCGGCAGATACACCGTCACCCGATGCCCCAGCCGGACCAGCTCCGGCGGCAATGCACCCACCACGTCCGCCAGGCCGCCGGTCTTGGCAAAAGGCACACACTCTGAGGCAGCGAATACAATATGCATCGGACACGCTCCTGAAACCAATCTCCCGCTGCCCACTCGCCGAGTGCGGTAGCGCTCAAACGCCAAGTCTACTACGTTCGATGCCGCAGGCCCGGAAAGCGAAGGTACACTCTGCCACCCAAGTCCAAACTCGGTCAGAACTTTCTCCGCGACCAGGCCGCCATCGCATCCATTGTCGATGCCCTGGGCCCCATCGCAAACCGCCTCGTCGTCGAGATTGGTCCTGGCCGTGGCGCCATCACCGATCTGCTGGCTGCGCGGGCCGGTCGCCTGCTTGCCATCGAGTTCGATCCGGCGCTGGCTGCAGCCCTGCGCGAGCGCTTCCAACATCAGCCACAGGTCAACATTCACTCCGGCGACGTGCTGGACTTCGACTTTGCCGCTGCCGCCTGTCAGGCAGGCCAGCCGCTGCTGGTCGTCGGCAATCTGCCCTACTACATCACCTCGCCCATACTGCTTCGTCTGGCGCAGCAGGCAGCCCACACCCTGCCCGATCCGGCAGTGCCTGCCTGTCAGACTGGCGTACTGGAGGCCGCCGTGCTCATGGTCCAGCGTGAGGTGGCGGATCGCGTGACGGCTGCACCCGGTTCACGTGATTACGGCCTGCTCACGGTCCTCTGTGCGCTAGAAGGTCCCGCCACGCGCCTATTCACGCTGCCGCCTGAGGCATTTTCCCCTGCGCCGGAGGTCCATTCCACCGTCTTCCGCTGGAGCTTTACACCGCGCTTCCCCGATCTGTCCCGAGAATCCTTCCAGCAAACGCTGAAGGCCGCCTTTGCGCAGAAGCGCAAAACACTGGCGAATAACCTCCGCGCCGCAGGCTTTCCCGCCAGCCGAATTCAGTCCGCTATGCAGACAGCTGATGTGCCCGCACAGGCCCGCGCCGAGGAGCTGCCGCTGGAAGCCTTTGCTGCGCTGCACCAGCAGCTGACCGCGCCCATCGCCTGAGCGCCGCCTCGGCGGAGTGCCGACATTCTGGTGCGCACAGCCAGCTCAGTGGTGCGCACCGCCGCCAGAACTCATGTGCATGCCCCCGCCCGAGAGATGCATCCCGCCCATGTGGGTCGCGCCGGAGAATCCCGCCGACGGCCGACCAAAGCTCGTGCTGGGCATATGGTTATAGGTTGTTCGCGGAACGTAGCCGCCCCGGCCCGGCTCCAGTCCATGCCGCACTGACAGCGGCGTCCGGTCGCTCAGATACGTGTAGGAGCGAACATAGCTGGTTCGCGGAGCCACCGTATGCACAGGAGACACCACCTGCCCGCCAACCACCATCGGCTGACCGGGCTGGAAGCCCAGATATGCATTCACGCCACTGGACGGACGACGGTCCACCAGAATCGGCTTCACCGGCCGCAGCGGATGGCCCGTGGCCACCACCCGATTGCCCCCCACCGGTGCCACCGGATGCCGTGGCTGCACCGGCGCGTGATAGTCGCTCGGCGCGTGGCCAATATTCGACATCCACCGCCTGCGATGCCACCAGGGATGGCAGCCGCCACGCGGATTCCAGCCCCAGCCAAAGCCGCCGTAGAAGTTCCAACTGCCGCAGTTATACGGCGCGTAACCCCAGTTATAGCCCGAAATCCATACATAGCCCGCTGTGGGATAGCTGGTCCAGTAGCCGTAGCCATACGGATCCCAGTTTTCCCCCGCTCCCTGCGCATCGTAAGGCGACCAAACATAGCCTTCGCCGGGCACGTCATACCAGTTGCCGTTCGCATTCAGATCCGCTGCGCTGGAAGCAGCATCCGGTGGCAACTGCTGGTCGGCTTGCGTGCTGGCAGACTGCTCGGACTCCAACGCATTATCCCGGTCCGTATTCCACTGGTCCCAGGAGTCCGGCTGGATCGTGTCGCTGAGGTTGTAGGCCGATGGATCGCCCGGATCGAGGCTCAGCATCTGGCCACCGTGCGCATCCACTGCCAGGCTGCTGCCACGCGTCACATGTACCTGCCCGGAGAAGATCGCCATTGATCCCGGCTCGCTGTCGTAGTTGACGCGCAACACGCTGAAGGCGCTCGGAACCACGCTCGTTGTGCCAAAATCCATCCTCACGGCGCGTGAATCTGTGCTCGGCTGCAACTCAAAATAGACCTCGCCGGCATTGACCACCACCTCGGTCTTCGTGGCTCCGGTCGCGCCCTGAAGCGCAGTCAGCGTCACGGTGCTGTTCGGCGTCACGCGAATGATATTGCCGTCATCGGTTGTAATCTCAGCCCGGCCATCGTTGCGCGTCACCACCTGCGAGCCTTCAAAGAGCGGCAGATTCGCATAGGCCGGATCGGCAACCACCTGCCCATCCACCACCACCTGCACCTGGCCATCCACACTGGAAAGCCGCGCCGCGCGCGCGTTCCCATCCTCCGGCATCGGGCTTTGTGCATGTGCGGCCAGCGCCATGCCCGCCAGCAACCCTCCGGCCAGCAATCCGTTCCACTTCCTCATGCCCGTTCCCCTTTCCCAGTCCCCGGCGCCGGAGCACTGCCCCAACATCAGTCCCAGCATGGGCTTCTTCCTGTTCAGACCAGCAGGCGAGCAAAAAGTTGCCAGCTCGTGCCATTTCCTGTTTGAACGACGCCCACGCACTGCATCCACGGACGCACCGGCTATCCCAAACGCTCAGCCAAAGCTCGCACCTGATCCTGCACCCGGCTTTTGCTCACTCCACTCATCAACGCCGGGAGCGTCCCGTCTTCTGCTGCTGCTCCGTCTCAGCCGTGTGCAGGTGGCAGATGGCAATGGCCAGCGCATCGGCAGCATCGGCCGGCTCGGGAATCGCGTCCAACGCCAGCAGTCGGGCCACCATGAACTGCACCTGCTCCTTGCCGGCAAGTCCATAGCCCACAACTGCAGATTTGATGCTCAGCGGCGCATATTCGGCCACCGGCAGCCCGGCCACTCCGGCCGCAAGCAGCGCTACACCGCGCACCTGCCCCAGCTTCAGCGCAGACTTCGCATTCACCGAATAAAACACTTCCTCAATCGCCACCACATCCGGCGCAAAGTGCGCCATCTTCTCCGAGAGTTCCTCAAACACCTGCTTCAGCCGCATCGGCAGCGACTTCGGCTTGGCTAGCCGCACCACGCCATAGCCGCGACAGACCAGCATCGGGGAACGAGCCTCCGCGTCGCTCTCCACCACGCCCCAGCCGGTCAGCTCCGTCCCGCAATCGATTCCCATGACTCGCATCGCTCTGAGTGTATCCGACTCGCCGGTGAACGTCGGATTCGGCCCGGAACCACTTCGCATCCATCTTGTAGTCAATGGCTTTTCTCATGGTCATCCCGCGCACCCGGCACCATACTTTGCTTTGTCAACCTGCTGTTGCCGTGCGTATACTCATTGCGCAAAAGAAGAGCCTGCTTTTCCAACAGCCAACTTAACCCCTGCCCCTGCGAGGAGCGAACCATGTCCATCTCTCGATCCATGACCCGCCGCCAGTTCACACTTGCCAGCGCCGCCGCAATGGCTACCCGTCTGGCACCACCGCTCTTTGCCCAATCCTCCGGCAAACCGGTCGGCTACGCCATCATCGGCCTCGGCCGCATCGCCGACCACTTCATGGATGGCATCCAGCACAGCCCCAACTCCAAGGTCACCGCACTGGTCAGCGGCCACCCGGAAAAAGCTGCCCGCTACGCCGAAAAGTACGGCGTGCCCAAATCCTCCATCTACAACTACGAAAACATGGACAGCTTCCGCGACAATCCCGAAGTCGATGCCGTCTACGTCGCTCTACCCAACAGCATGCACGCCGAATACACCATTCGCTCCGCCAAGGCGGGCAAGCATGTCCTTTGCGAAAAACCCATGTGCATCAATGTCCACGAGGCCCATGCCATGATTGACGCCTGTAAACAGGCCAACGTCAAGCTCATGATCGCC
>JAKBAG010000134.1 GCA_021809235.1 Acidobacteriota bacterium | reverse complement strand
AGCGGCGGCGCGCACACTGGGGTCTGCCTGGAATGGCGGCGTCTACTGGGCTGGCCAGTTGCGTACGGCAACCACTGCCCAGCAGCAGAGCCAGACATCTTCGGTGGCGCTGGTTTACCTTTCTTCGTGGACCAATGCAGCGGCAGCGCGCGCCTTTGCCGCATTGGATGCCCGGGAACTGGCGCTCAAGTATGAGGATGTACGCCCCATTCCGCAGTCGGATCCGGAGGATCGTGTTTATTCCACCAGCGAAGGTCCGGTGCTGATTCGCACCCGGGGCCAGTATGTGGTGACTACGGAGAGCTTTGATCTGGAAACGGCACACAAGCTTGCCGACCTGCTGCTCGACGCGCAGGGTACTGGCGAAATGCGCATGGCTGCGGCGGGCGGCATGCCCAGGCTGCCTGTTCCGACACAGACACTATCCTCCCCCTTTCAGCACTTCTTTGCCGGCTGCGGCCTGATGAAAGCCGCACTGCTACAGGGATTGCGGTGAGCACGCTGCGTTCGGTCTATCCGCGTCTCTGGGTCGCTGATCAGGATGCCTGCTGCAGCGGTTCCCCGGAGTGCGCCGTGGTCCATGCATGCAAGATTCCCTGCCATCAGCGGGCCATCGGATATACAAAGAGCCTGGCTCGGGAGCACCCCAATTATCTGGCTCGCGCGGATGCACACGATCTCTGGCTCAACCTGATCGATCCTCCCGGTCCGCTCTTCCAGTTGGAGTCTTTCCGGCAGTTCTTTGCCTTTGCAGCGCCACGATACGACTCGGGGCAAACGCTTCGCATTCACTGCAATCAGGGCGAGTCCCGCTCGGCTTCGCTAGCCCTGCTGCTTCTGTCCCGCCATATGCGTATTCTTCCGCAGCACAGTTACGCCGGGGCGCTTGCCGGATATATGGCTCTGGACCCAGGTTGCCGACCCGGCCAAGGGCTGGCGCAGTTTCTGGCGCAGAACTGGCAGTTGCTTGACTGCGGTTGTGCCCGCTGTCAGGGTGCCGGCGCGTCCAACTAGTCTGGAGCGCGGAAATACGGATCGAATCCCGCCAAAGATGGGAATTCTTTGCGGAAGTTTGCACAATGCTGTCGCCTGTCCGGCTGCTTTGCCGTCTGATTTGCTTGAGGACACATGCCCATGAAGAAGATACAAATTCTGGCTCTGCTGTTTTCCCCGCTTCTACTGCTTGGCTGCTCCCACCCACAGCCGGTTGCCTACCAGCCGCCGCCCCCTGTGATCACCGCCGATCAGGTGGCGCGGATGGGCTTCCACGATGGATTTGAAGCGGCACGGCGGGATGTGGCCACTGGACGGCCGCCTGCCATGCGACGGCATCCAAGATTCCGCAATCCCCCGGTGCCTCCCATGGCCGTGATGGAGTATCGCAGGGCATTTCGTCGTGGATACCATCAATATCTGCATCCGTTGCCGCAGAATCCGCCCCCGCCGGGAATCTGATCTGCGGTTGAGTCTTTGCCAGGGGAGTGCTGGCAGCCCGAGAATGAAACCCGGCGGGCTGCCTGCCCGGTATACTGAAGGCTCTGTGGCAAAGTCTGCGGATGGCTCGCAGCAAAGAGTTTTGCCACTGGGAGAGATGCCCTTGCAACAGGCAGAGATCGGTATCATTGGCGGCAGTGGACTCTATTCCATGCCCGGCCTGACCAACATCCGGGAGGTGGCCGTCGAGACTCCCTTCGGTGCGCCTTCCGACAGCTTTGTACTCGGAGATCTTGAGGGCCGCAAGGTTGTATTTCTGGCTCGACACGGACGCGGCCATCGACTGCTTCCCTCGGAGCTGAACTTCCGCGCCAATATTTATGCGCTGAAGTCGCTCGGCGTCACGCGCATCTTTTCCGTTTCCGCCGTTGGCTCGCTCAAGCAGGAGCACAAGCCTACGGATTTCGTGATTCCGGATCAGTTCATTGATCGCACGTTTCATCGCGAGAGCACATTTTTCGGCGACGGCGTGGTCGGCCATGTTGCCTTCGGGGATCCGGTGTGTCCAGTCGTTGCGGAAGCAGCGGCCCAGGCCTGCGAGCAGTCCGGCGTGGTCGGCCGGCGTGGTGGAACCTATGTCTGCATGGAAGGGCCGCAGTTCTCCACCAAGGCGGAGTCCAACCTCTACCGCTCCTGGGGTGCGGATGTGATCGGCATGACCAATCTGCAGGAAGCCAAACTGGCGCGCGAAGCAGGAGTCTGTTACGCAACGATCGCGATGGTAACCGATTACGACTGCTGGCATCCGGAGCATGACGCGGTGACGATCGATCAGATTGTGTCCGTGCTGCACCAGAACTCCGCCAATGCCGCCCGCGTGGTTCGGGCTGCTGTGGCGGCGTTGCCTGCGGCGGGAGGCGAGCCGGGATGCAACTGCGCGACGGCTGCCCAGTTTGCCATCCTCACCCAGCGCGATCTTATCCCCGCATCCACGCGCGAGCGCCTGCGGCTGATCTTCGGCGACTATCTCGACTAGCACCTGAAGCCGCGATTGAAATGGCGGTGGGATGCCATAGCATCAGGCAACATCGGACGCACACTCAAGGAAACGCACACGCATGTCCATTACCGTTGTTGGTTCCGTAGCTTTTGATTCCATTACGACGCCTGCGGGCCGTCGCGAGCGCTGCCTGGGCGGGGCGGCAACCTATTTTTCACTGGCTGCCAGCTACTTCACGCCGGTTCGGGTTGTGGCTGTGGTGGGGGATGACTTTACCCCTGCGGAAGAGTCTGTCTTCCGGTCCCGCCAGATTGATCTGACGGGACTGGAGCGTGCAGAGGGCAAGTGCTTCTTCTGGGCAGGAAATTATTTGAACAGCCTCAGCGAGGCGAAGACAGAGCAGACCGATTTGAATGTCTTTGCCGACTTCAATCCCAGAATCCCGCCCAGCTATCAGGACACGCGTTTTCTCTTCCTTGCCAATATCGATCCCGTCCTTCAGCTCCGTGTTCGCCAGTCGCTTCCCGGTGCTGAGCTGGTCTGCGGCGATACGATGAATTACTGGATCAACGATCATCGCGATGCACTGCTGAAGGTCCTCGCCCATCTGGATGTACTGCTGGTCAACGACACCGAGGCCAGGCTGCTTTCCGGCGAATCCAATCCGGTGCGTGCGGCGCGGAAAGTGCTTGCCCTGGGGCCCAAAGCGGTCGTGGTCAAGCACGGGGAGTACGGCGCAACGGCGTATATGAGTTCTGGTCTGTTTGACGCCCCCGATGCGGACGCGCTCGTCTTCCGCGCGCCGGCGCTGCCGCTGGAGGAGGTTGTCGATCCGACCGGTGCCGGAGATAGCTTTGCCGGGGGATTCTTTGGCTATATTGCCTCGCAGCCTTCTTTCACGCCTGCGGTGCTGCGCCGCGCCTTGTTCTACGGCAGCGTTATGGGATCGTTCACCGTGGAGCGCTTCGGAACCGAGCGACTCCAGCAGCTGACACGGGATGTCATCGATGCCCGATTTGCAGCTCTGCGCCAGCTTACGCATCTCGACCTGCATTCCCATTCCTAAGCGGCTACACTGTTCAGCGTGCCTGATACTTTTCCGAGTTCGCGGCGAGTCTTCCAGGACCAGCCCAGTTCGCCCGTCACTGCGTGGGAGCAGGCGCTGGTTGTGGCTGCGCTTGTGGCGGCATCGCTGGCGGCCAACCTTTGGACGGTACTGCATCATGCGTGGCTCGAGTACGGTGATGCGGAGGCGCATCTGCACATTGCACGCCGACTGCTGGATTCGCATCGTCCGGGCATGGGGCAGCTTGGCTCTGTATGGCTTCCGTTGCCGCATCTGCTGCTGGCGCCGTTTGCGGCCGTCACTCCCTGGTGGCGCTCGGGATTTGCCGGTGCGATTCCCTCCAGCGTCTGCTACGGAATCGCCAGTCTTTTGCTGTACCGGCTGGCTCGACGATGGCTGGCAACCCTTCCTGCGCTGATTGCGCTGGCCCTCTTTGCGCTGAATCCCAATCTGCTCTATCTGCAGACCACGCCGATGACGGAGCCACTTTTTCTTGCCACTCTGGTCGGCGCTGTCTGGCTGATGGAGCGTTGGCGCAGCGAGCTGGATTGCCCAACGGCAGCCATGCCGCACGGCAGGCACGAACACAAGCCGGACACAGGCGGCCAGGGAGCGGCCTTCCTGTGGCCCTTGATGATCACTCTGTTTGCGGCTGCCTGGACACGCTACGACGGATGGATTCTTGGCTTTGCCATATGGCTTTGGATGGCACTGGCGCTGCTGCGCCGCCATGCCCTGTTGCAACGGCGATTTGTCCTTGCCAGTTTTGCACTGCTGGCGGCTCCCGTGCTTTGGATGGTGTATAACCGAATCTATTTTGGGGACTGGCTGGACTTCCTGCGTGGTCCCTATTCCGCCAGCGCCATTGAAGCGCGAACCTCGCATGGCCTGATTCCGCCGCATCCGGGCTGGCATAATCCATGGGTCTCAGCGATTTTTTTCTGGCATGCCTCCACGGGCGATGCCTTTGCACGTTCGCAGGTGGGCTGGCTGTTTCTGTTGCTTGCGCTGGGTGGTCTGGCACTGCATGGATATCGCCTGCGCCGCAGCCAGGGAGCAGCGCGGGCATCGCTGGCCATCGGACTGCTGCTCTGGTTTCCGTTGCCGTTTTATGCCTACTCGGTCGCTTGGGGATCGGTTCCCATCTTCCTGCCGGACTGGTGGCCACACTCCTACTACAACACACGCTATGGTATGGAGATGCTGCCGGCCTTCGCGCTTGCCATCGGATTTGCCGTGCAGGGGCTTTTGCATGGGATCGGGGAGCGGCTCAGCAATCCGCGACAGCAGCCAGCAGCGGATTCGTCTCCGGTTGCGGCATTGCAAAGCACGGGTCATTGGCAGGCAGCCGTCCTGCTGGGAATGGCGATGGCCTGTCTGGTTCTGGCAAATCTGCTGCAGATGCTGGTGCAGGGGCCGATTGTCTATGTGGAGGCTACGCGGAACTTTGCCGCTAGGGGAGCGTATACGCAGCAACTGGCATCGGCGCTGGCCAGCCTTTACCGGCTTGACCCGCAGGCACTGACGCTGATGGACACCTCGGATTTCCCCACCATCGTTCCACTTGCGGGATTCACCTATCGCCATACGTTGAATGAAAGCGACAAGCAGTATTTTCAGGCAGCACTGGCAGCACCGGCTGCCCATGTCGACATTGTGCTTGCCTTCGATGGAGATGTTGTCGCACGAGCGGTACGGCTCCACCCGGAAGGTCTACGCTGCATCGGCCGGTTTTCCGTCCCCGGTCAGCCTGGGGCTGCGCTCTGGATCTCCATGCGCTCTCCGCTCAATCGCCAGATGCTTTCGCCTACCGTGCAGTGATAGCATCGGGCAGAGAACCCTTGGAAGGACACATCTGCCTTGATCCCGTTCACCAAAGCCCATGCATGCGGCAATGATTTTCTGGTCGTAGCGGAAGAGGACATTGCCGGTCAGGAACCATCCACGCTTGCCATTGCACTTTGCGACCGCAACACCGGCATTGGGGCCGATGGCGTGGAATACTTTTCCTGGCTGAACGAGGATCCTGCCAGCGGTCCGCTTGCTGCGCGCATCCGGCTTTTCAATTCCGATGGCACGCTGGCTGAGATCAGTGGCAACGGCACGCGATGCGCGGCAGCGTGGATGGCCTTTACCGCACAGTCGCAGCCAGGCGATACGCTCCTGCTCCACACCGACGCTGGGCAGAGAGCCTGCACCGTGATGGAGATGCGGGACTCCGGCTCGCCCACGGCTCTGATTACCACCGAT
This sequence comes from Acidobacteriota bacterium, assembly GCA_021809235.1. Lineage (GTDB taxonomy): Bacteria > Acidobacteriota > Terriglobia > Terriglobales > Acidobacteriaceae > Acidicapsa. The sequence continues at coordinate 2,631 of JAKBAG010000134.1, read as the reverse complement.
ATGGATACGCCGGATTGGGAGCCGCGAGTGATAGAGCTGGCGGATGGATCGCGCCTGGATGGGATCCATGTTTCCATGGGCAACCCGCATTTTGTGCTCCTGGTGGGCAACCCACCGCAGCCTGACGGCTCGATGGATTTCTCGCTGGATGGTCGCCCCTGGCAGGAGATTGGCGAGGAGATTTGTTTTCATCCCGATTTTCCGGAGCAGACGAACGTAGAGTTTGTTCAGTGGCTGGCTCGAGGTCGCAACCAGCCGGATCAGGTGGCTCTGCGCATCTTTGAGCGCGGAGTAGGGCCCACGCACTCGTCGGGAACAGGCACCTCAGCTGCAGCAACCGCTATGATGGCGGCCTACGGTGGGTCCTCGCAGATGGAGATCTTCGCTCCTGGCGGGATGCAATCGGTGCAGTGGTCCGGTGGAGATGCGCCGCTTCTTTTGACCGGCCCCGCCACACTCATTGCCCGCGGCGAGGCGTGGATCGAATCCTAGGTGCGGATACACCACACCCAGTTGCGAGAATATTTCATGCGTCGCAAATTGCCTGAATCCGAATCCGATCTTGCTCCCGCCTTCCCGCTTGATCCGCACCATGATGCGGACCGGCGCACGCTGCCTACGGCGGTGCTGTCTCCGGCACAGGCCATCCTTCTGTCGCCTGCTTCCACGCCGCGTGCTGACCGCGTGGAGGCTGGCATTCAGACCCTGAGCACGCTGGGATTCACGGCTCGATGCGCGCCGCATTCCCTGACACGCGGGCCGTTGTACTTTGCCGGAACTCCGCAGCAGAGGCTGGCCGATCTACATGCGGCATTTGAGGACGAAAGCAGTTTGCTGCTGGTCTGCACGCGTGGCGGCTACGGATCGAATCATCTGCTGGAAGGGCTGGAGATCGAACGCATTGCGGCTCATCCCAAACCCTTGTTTGCCTACAGTGATCTGACCGCAGTCCAACTGGCGCTGTTCCACGCCATTGGTCTTCCAAGCTTCCACGGCCCGATGCTCTCGCCGGATTTTGCGCGGGAGCAGGGCGTGCATCTGCCCAGCCTGCAGGCAGCGCTTGCCGGCACTCCCTACTCGGTGGGTGCGGCAGAGGGGCTGCGGATGTTGCGCGAAGGCAACAGTCCCCATCCTGTGCGCGGAACGCTCTACGGCGGCTGTTTGAGCATCCTTACCGCGCTGATCGGTACTCCCTGGGAACCGGCGCCTCCGCGCAACACGATTCTGTTTCTGGAGGACGTGGCTGCGCGTCCCTACCAGGTGCATCGCATGCTGTGGCAGCTGCGCAATGCGGACCTGTTCGACAACGTACGAGCGATTGTCTTCGGCGAGATGATGGATTGTGTCTCCCCCGGAGCTTCCGCAGAGCTTCTCGATGAGGCCATTCTTAGTGCGCTGGAAGATTTTCCCGGCCCCATTGCCATTGGTCTGCGCAGCGGCCATGTCTCTGGTCCAAATGTAACCCTGACACTTGGCGTCTCCGCCGAGTTCCGACCCGGCAGGGAGCCAGTACTTCATCTACTGGAGCCAGCCGTACAACCCACTCCCAGACCATCCTCATGAACGTATCCTCTCGCCATATTCATCTCTCCGGAATCTGCGGCACGGCCATGGCTTCCATTGCCGGGCTGCTTCGCGCACAGGGCCACCGTGTCACCGGCTCCGATGCAGCCGCTTACCCGCCCATGAGCGACCTGCTGGCTTCCATGGGTATTCCTGTTGCCCAGCCGTATGCAGCTGCCAATCTGGAGCCAAGGCCGGATCTGGTGATCATTGGCAACGCGCTTTCCCGTGGCAATCCGGAGGTGGAGCGCATTCTCAACGAGCGCATTCCGTTCACGTCCATGGCTGCCATTCTGCGCGAAGAGTTTCTGGCTCCTGCGGATCGGCCTGCCCGTAACTCCTTGGTGGTGGCCGGCACGCACGGCAAGACGACAACCACCAGCATGCTGGCTTGGATCTTTGAGACCGCAGCCTCGGTCGATCCCGTCTTTGCGCCATCCTTTCTGATCGGAGGAGTGGCGGAGAATTTCGGTTCCAGCTTTCAGCTTCGGGCCACGCAGCACTTCATTCTGGAGGGGGATGAATACGACACGGCTTTCTTTGACAAGGGGCCAAAGTTCCTGCACTACTTTCCAGACGCACTGATTCTGACCAGTGTGGAGTTTGATCATGCGGATATCTATGCCGATCTGGCCCAGGTGAAAACGGCCTTTCGGCGCCTGGTCAACCTGATTCCGCAGCGCGGCATTCTGCTGGCCTGGGACGGCAGCGCCCATGTGAGCGAATGTGTGGAGAGGGCCTTCTGTCCAGTGGAGCGCTATGGCTTTGCGTCGGAGTCGGATTGGCGCATCACGGACCTGCACTTCGACGGCACCTGCAGCCGTTGGCGCGTTGCTCATCGCCAAACGCATTGGGCCGATCTTGCCCTGCCTGTGGCCGGGGAGCACAACGTGCTGAATGCCACCGCGGCAGCAGCGCTTGCCTGGCACCAGGGGGTGGAGATTGCCTCCATCCAGAAGGCACTTGCCAGTTTCCGTAGCGTTCGTCGACGACTCGATGTCCGGGATTGCGTTGCAGGTATCACACTGGTGGATGATTTTGCCCATCATCCGACGGCGATTCGCGAGA
>JAKBAG010000133.1 GCA_021809235.1 Acidobacteriota bacterium | reverse complement strand
GACTGGGCAGCTTCAAGCTCTCCTCGGGTGGTACCAGCGACTATTACATTGATTGCCGCACGACAACGCTCCACGCGGAAGGAGGCAGGCTCACGGGCCACGCCATTGTGGAGGAGCTGGCGCAACGCGGTCTGCTGGATGGACCGTCAGCGCTTCAGGCAGTTGGCGGCTTAACACTGGGGGCAGATCCCATCGTCTCCAACGTAGCCACGGCCAGCGCCTGGGCGGCGCTGCAGGCAGAGGCAGGCGGTGCGGTTCCGCGCCCGCTGCTCCACGGATTCCTGGTGCGCAAGACGGAGAAAGCCCACGGTACAGGTCGCAGGATTGAGGGATTCTGCGAGCCGGGTGCCCGCGTACTGATTGTCGACGATGTATGCACGACGGGAGCTTCGACGATTCATGCCATTGAGGCCGCGCGTGAGGCAGGCATGCAGGTGGGTGCTGTGGTTTGCCTGGTGGAGCGGCAGGAGGCCCATGGCCGACCGGCGGTAGAGGCTGCCGCCGCTGGAGCACCGTTTCTGGCACTGTTCACGGCAAATCAGGTGCGCGCCGAACACCTGCGGTTGGGGCTGGGAGCGCAGTAACTTCCGCTGGCAGATCAAGTGGGGCAGCTGTTTGTCCTTGAGCGGCATGGAATTGAGCCCAGATTTTCCCCGGTAAAGTCAGGTAGCAAAAACAAAACCGCCGAAGCGAGGGGGAGGTTCGCTTCGGCGGTTTGTGTATCCGGATCGGCGGATGTACAGAACTGGGGAGGTGCCGATCCGGACGCTGGAGTGCTGTTGCGGCTCAGTTGCCGGTTGCACTTCCAGATGGGGCCGCATTGCTCAACATCTGTACGGTGACGCGGCGATTCATGGCCCTGCCAGCGCGGGTGTGGTTGTCTCCCACGGCCTGATCTTCCCCGATACCGATCAGATAGAAACGGCGCGGCGAGATCTGATACCTGGATGCCAGATACTGCACCACGGCATCGGCTCTGCGTTGGCTCAGCTGATAGTTATACTGCACGTTTCCGGTGGAGTCAGTGCCGCCGGTGACCTCCAGAATGTAATGACCAGCTCCCTGAAGTTTGGTCGCAAAGCCATCCAGTTCGGTGCGGTCCGCGCGCGTGAGTTCTGCTTTGTCAAAGGCAAAATTGACGGTGACATTTCCGGTCGGCTTGTAGTTGTCTACACCGGCAACTACGTCTGCCAGGGTACTGGCGCGATGCACGGCATCCTGAGCTGCCGTGGTTGCGTTGGTGGCAGACTGCTGCGCTGCCTGTGCGCTTTGTCCTGCCGCATCGGCGGTCTGCTGGGCTTTGCCAATTCCAGCCTGTGCCCGGTCATTTACGTCATGGATGGCTCGGTTGTTTTCAGCCGTTTTCTGATCGAGCTGGTCGGTCTGCTGCAGGATGGGTGCTGTCTGGTTGCGCACATAATTCTTGGTCGCACATCCGGTGAAACTGAGCAGAGCGCAGGCGCTCACGGCAATATGAATTGGTTGGATTCTCATGTTTCCCCTCTTTCTGTCCGGAGTTGACTCCAGTCCCCGGTCTTTTCCTTGACTACACCCAGATAGAGAGCACCCAACGTGCCATACCGCTGGAGTTGGCGAATGCTCATGGAATCAATGCAATACGAAAATGTCTTCCAGGCAGGAGCATGGTGCAGGCTATGTAACATTTACAGCATTGCGTAAATCTTTCTTGGTGGCGGATATGGAAATCGGTGAGCTCGGCTCCGGATGCTTCACGCAGATTCTGGCGCGATTACACTGAAAGTCAGGAGCAGCGGTGCGCTGCCCTACCCGTCTGCCATGGATCTTTACGAAAAAATTCGCAATTTGCCGACCGATCCCGGGGTCTACCTCTATAAGGATGCGGATGGCAAGGTGATCTATGTGGGCAAGGCGCGCAACCTGCGCGCGCGGGTCCGGAGCTACCTGCTGGAGGCAAGTCAGGCCAATGCCAAAACCGGAACCCTGATGCGGGAAGCCGTGGATCTGGATTACATCCTGGTGGACAACGAGCAGGAGGCGTTGGCGCTTGAAAATAATCTGATCAAGCAGCGCAAGCCGCGCTTCAACATCCTGCTGCGGGATGACAAGACCTACCCCTACATCAAGCTCACGCTTGGCGATCGCCATCCCAAGGCCTTTGTGACGCGTCGGCTGCGCAAGGATGGCGGCGCGTACTTTGGCCCATATTTTCCGGGCAGCCTGGCCTACCGCGTAGCCGACCTGATTCACCGCTGTTTTCTGATTCCGGGCTGCAAGGTCGATTTGAATCGCTACCATCCGCGGGCCTGTCTGCAGTACTACATCCATCGCTGCCTGGGCCCATGCGTGGAAGGCTTGACCACGACGCAAGCCTATGCCGCAGCGGTGCGCGATGTGCAGATGTTTCTGGATGGCAGGAGCGAGGAACTGGAGCAGGAGTTGACCGTGCGGATGATGCAGGCTGCTGAAGCCGAGCAGTTTGAGCTTGCCGCACGGCTTCGCGACCAGATTTCGACCATCCATCAGATTCAGGAAAAGCAGAGGATTGCTTCCGCCTCCGAGGAAGATCAGGACGTATTCGGCTACCACGTGGAGGATGGGCTGCTGGCGGTGAATCTGTTTCACATCCGTGCCGGGAAGATTGTGGATCGGCGGGAGTTTTTCTGGGAGGAGATTCCGCAGTTCGGAGCTACGACGGAAACGCATGCCGAAGCTGCCGGATACGATAGTCCAGAGGAGTCCTCCGTGCCGGCTTCGCGGGAGCGTGAGCACGCTGCGCAGCCTGTGAGCAGTCCGGATGGGCATGCTGCAACTCTGGACGCGGCGGCTTTTTTTGCAGCTCTGCTCAAGCAGATGTATATCGATCAGCGCTACGTGCCACGATCGATTCTTGTTCCGGTGAACTTTGCCGATCGTGAGAGTCTGGCGACGCTTTTGCGGGAGCAGTCGGGGCATCGCGTGGAGATTGCCGCACCACTGCGCGGGGACAAGCGTTCGCTGATTGACTTGGCAAGCCAGAATGCAAAGCAGTCCTTTGTGCAGCGTTTTCGAGTGCTCGAACCTTCGCAACGGGTGATTCAGGAAGCGCTGGCCGACCTGCTGCTGCTGCCGGAGTTGCCGCGCCGCATTGAGTGCTTCGACATTTCGCATATTCAAGGTGCGGAAACGGTAGCCTCCATGGTGGTCTGGGAGGATGGCGCGATGAAGAAGTCCGACTATCGCAAATTCCAGATTCGTACCGTGAAGGGTGTGGATGACTTCGCTTCGATTCATGAGGTGGTCACGCGTCGCTACAGTCGTCTGCAATCGGAATCTGCATCCTTGCCTTCGCTGGTGCTGATTGACGGCGGACTGGGCCAGTTGCATGCGGCAGCGGCTGCGCTGGAGGCGCTTGGACTAGCCACACAACCGCTGGCTTCCATCGCCAAGCGTGAGGAGATTCTGTATCTCCACGGCCAGGAGGATGAGCCAATCGTTCTGGATCGTCGCTCCCCGGTTCTGCATCTGATTCAGCGGATACGTGACGAAAGCCATCGTTTTGCCATCGGCTACCACAGGAAGCGGCGGCAAATGCGGGATCGCGACTCGGAGCTGCTACAGATTCCCGGAGTTGGCGAGCGTACACGCCAGCGCCTGCTGACGCATTTCGGCAGCCTGAGCGAGATACGGAAAGCCTCGCTGGAATCACTGCGTGCCGTGGTTCCTGAATCCACGGCAATGGCCATACGGGAGCACTTTGGAGCAGAACCGAAATCCACTTCGACGCTGGTAACGATTCAGCCCGGTTCGCTTTCATCCGCTTAAACCGATTTGCCCGGTGGTCTATCCTCGCCCGCAGGATAAGGCCATAATAAGTATATCCATGCGTGCACAGGCCTTGAGCGAACGACGATCCACGCAGCGAACCCGATTGCAGCCTGTGCGCACACTCTGGGTCTTGCTGGTTGGGAGCCCATCGGCAGCACTTGAGCGCCGTATGCAGATTTTGCAATCCGCTGGTTTTGCTGTTACGCACGCGGAAACTGTCTGCCATGCCGAAATGTATTCCGAAGCGCAATACTTCGATGCAGCTATCTATGATCCTTCACTCAGTGAGGTCGAGCAGGTATCGCTGGCACGAATCATGCGCGTCCGCTGGCCGTGGATGCGGCTTGTTCGCTGCGGTCATGCGCCAATCCGAATCACACAAGACGCGCTGTTTGATACCTCCGAGGCATCTGAGTCCAATCTTGCAGAGTCCCTGCGCACCATGCTGAGCTGAAGCCCGGTACGGAACTGCACTGGACCGAGATCCTGGACAATGTTGAAATTCCGGACACGGATCAGGTCCTGTTTCTGCATCTCCGTGACAGGAATGCCCTCATCGGCCGCAGACCCTCGCAGAGCAGGGAATTGCGGAATGGAGAAAAGAGGAAAGCGTCTGGAGGTTCGGAAAAACAGATCAGTGGCTGATGCCGGAGGCAGCAATCAGGCCCGAATCGGAATCGACAGAAGGATCCGGCTTGGGCAGAACAGCGGCGGTTGTGCCGCCGGAGATCGCTCCGGCATGGCTGGGGCCAAGACCGAGCTTGATGAGTGCGCGGGAGTCCGGCGCCAGCTTGGTCTGCCAGCCGTTGTCTGACTGGAACTTGATCATGGCTGCCTGCGTCTCCGCGTCCCATTTGCCAGTCGGTTCGCCGGTCAGATAGTGCTGCTGGATGAGAGCCTGCTGAATCTCGGTTGCGCGCTGGGGATCAATCGACTGCTGACCGTGGAGGCGATGGCTGGAAACCTTGTGCGCGTGTGCTCGGGTTTTGCGACTGTGATGCGCGGTCGGCGCACGATGGATTCTGGCTCCTGCCGCGTAGGCACACAGGGGAATGAAACCCAGCGCACACAGCGCAAGCATGGAAGGCCAGTGGGAAAACCGCATCCGCAGCACACCTCAAATCCTGAAAATAGGTGGTGATTTCCGCCCACCATTGTTTCAGTGTAGGACATGCTTTCCGCTGGAGACAAGCATGGGACTCTCTGTAGCGAGGAATTTCCTCTTTTACGGGTCCCATTCGGGCAGTTCCCGGAAGGAAAAAGGGCGACTGCAAATTGCAGCCGCCCTTTTCTATGCTAAGGAATTCACGTTTACGGCAGCGTGCCTCCCAGCAGATTGATGCCGTCCTCGGGGTGCTTGGGGTCCATCACTTCAAAGACCACATCGGAGCCGGAATGCAGGCCGGAGACGACGCTGTCAAACTGAGCCCGTGTTCCCACAGGGACCTTGTTGATGCGCGTAATCGCCAGTCCTGGCTGCAGTCCCAGTTCATCGGCAAAGCTGCTCGGCTTCACTCCGACGATGAGCATGCCGCCACGACCCATTTTGTCTGCCATTTGGGAACCAACTTCACGCACGGTAATGCCGAGTTTGGTCTCCGAACTGGTGCCATTGTCACTGGGAGCGGCGTTGTTTTCTCCCAGCATGCTGCTGAAGATCTGGTCACGATCACCGACCACGACGGAGGCTGTCATGGGCTTGCCATCGCGCAGGTAGCCAAGGCGAACGGTGGTTCCTGGACGACGGCTGGCAATGTCTGCGACGAGGTCATCGCCGTTCTTGATCTGCCTGCCGTCAATGCTGACGATGACATCGTCAATCTTGATGCCGGCCTTGTCGGCGGGTCCGCCCGGCTGCACCTGCTGCACGATGACACCGTGGGTGAAGCCATAGACGCGGCCCACAGCGGAGGACTGTCCTTCCCGGAAGCTGATACCGATCGATCCACGGACCACCTTATGCCGCGGGGAGATCAGGTCGTTGTACACCTGGGCGACGGTGTTGGCGGGCATGGCAAATCCAATGCCCTGATACCCGGACGACTGGGTGTAGATGGCTGTATTTACGCCGATGACTTCGCCATTCATATTCACCAGGGGACCGCCGGAGTTGCCCGGGTTGATTGCCGCATCGGTTTGGATGAAGTGCTGGAATTGTCCGGCAGCGCCAGGCTCAATGGTCCGGTTTTTGGCGGAGATGATACCTGCTGTCACGGTCTGCGAAAGCGCAAATGGACTACCGATCGCAATAACCCACTCCCCTACCTGCGCATTGTCGCTGTTGCCCAGTTTTACGGTTGGCAGCGGTTTGTCCGTATCAATCTTGATTACGGCCAGATCGGTTGCCTTGTCCACACCGATGACGTGCGCTTTGCGGCCGCGGTCAGTTGTATCGGGGTCTGTGGAGAGCTTCACATAGATTTCGTCGGCTCCATCGACCACATGGTTGTTGGTGATGATGTATCCCTTGGGGTCCACGATAAAGCCGGAACCAAGAGAATCCCGCTCCGGTTGCGCGCCGGGAGCATTGGGTGCCTGGCCGCCGAAGAAGCGGTTGAAAAAGTCCTGAAAGTTCTGGTCGGGGCCTTGTCCGCCGCCGTTGCCGGAATCGCCGCCATCGGGATCCTCGGGCACAGCTTGCATCGGACCATGTGGATTGCCGGTTCGAGCGTGGCTGGGCAGGGTGCGCGTGTTGATATTGACCACGGCGGGGCCGACTTCCTTGGCAATCTTGACGAAGTTGTTGGGGGCGACGCTGGTGTCGGAAACCTTCAGCGGAGTGGCATCGGCGCTGTCATTTTGCTTGCTTTGGCCGTGTACGCCGTGGACGGCATAGGAGGCCATCAACACCATTGCCGAAATTGCGGCCAGTGCCGCAAAGGTTACAGAAAGGCGGCGTGCTCGCAGCCGCTCGAAAAAAGATGACATAAATTCTTCCACCTCGGGTTCCGGGTTGTGTCCCGCTTTCGCGCAACAGATGCTTGGATGCAGATTTTGGGGTTGCCGCAACCGCAGCACCCTTCCGCATCCCCAGTATAGTCAGGGTGCAAGAGATTGACGAAGCGCAGTTCAGATTGGCTCGCGCTGGGTGAAACTTTTCCGGATTTTGCCAGTTTTCGACTGGAAACGATCCCGTGAAATCGTCAGGTGCTGCTGGAGGCCTCATGGGCTCCGCCGAGGGGAGTGCTGGAGAGGAACTCCGTGAGCGCGATGCCGCCGAAGACCAGAGCCGCGCCTGCAGCAGCCCGCCCGGTCAGCCGCTCGCCATAGAAAAGGATGGATGTGAGCACGGCAAAGACGGGTTCCATGGTGAGCAGCAGCGCCGTGTGCGTGGGCGGAAGCACGGATTGCACCCAGCTTTGGACGGAAAAGGCAGCAGCCGTGGCCAGCAGGGCCGCCACCAGCAGGGCCGCAGCAAGCCGGGGAGTCAGGTGAAGATAGGGATGCTCCAGCAAAGGCATGGAAATGGCCATGAAAAGAGCGCAAAAGCCAATCTGCAGCAGGGCCAACTGCTGGAAGTCAAAACGTGGCGACAGATGCCCGAGGGCAAGGCAATGCCAGGCAAAGCCGATGGCGCAGCCAAAACTGAGCAGGTCGCCGAGATTGACGCTGCTGAAGTCAAAGGCCATCCCACCCCCGCGTGCTGCCGGAACGGTAAGCAGCAGGATGCCGACAAAGGCCAGAACGGCTCCGACAAAGGCGTTCCAGCGCGGCGGATGCGACCCGGCCGGGCGCAGCCGGGGAAGCAGGGAAAACAAAGGAACCAGTACCACAACCATTCCGGTGATCAGGGCGGATTTCGATGGGGTGGTACGGGCCAGGCCGGCGGTCTGGAACTGGTAGCCCATGGCCAGGAAGAATCCAATGGTTGCGCCTGCAGCCAGTTCCCCCCTGCCGACCCGGTGCCAGTGGCGATGATAGACAGCAGCCAGGACGAGAAATGCCAGCGTCATGCGGGTAAGGTTGAAGGCCAGCGGCGAAGCATCGGCCAGTGCGTCCTTCACCACGACAAAGGTGGCACCCCAGACGGCGACGACGGCCAGCATCAGCAGATAGGCGCGCATGCGCAGGCTTGGGAGACTCATGGCGTACTGCTCGGCGCCGCGTAGGATGCGGCATAGACTGTCTTGCCGCCCACCACGGTCTGGAGCACGCGTGTGCCCAGGATGGAGCGAGCCGGAACCGTCAACAGGTTGCGATCCAGCAGGATGTAATCGGCCAGATAGCCGGGCGTGAGCCGCCCGATGCGCTTTTCTGCAAACTCGGCATAGGCCGATCCCTGGGTATAAGCAAAGAGTGCCTGCGAACGGCTGAGAACATCCTGCGGATACCAGCTTTTGGTGCCGGCTTCGTTCTGCCGCGTGACAGCGCAGTAGATGCCGCGAAATGGCGTGATGGGTTCGACGGGATAATCCGTGCCGAAGGCAAGCGGGACGCCGGCATTCCAGAAGGTCTTCCATCCGTAGGAGATGGCGGCCCGCTGCGGTCCCAGGCGAGCCATAGCCCAGTTCATATCGGTCAGCAGGTGGTTGGGCTGCATGGAGGCAACCACTCCGAGAGCGCGAAAGCGCGCCACGTCGGCAGGATTCACGACCTGGGCGTGCTCCACGCGGTCCCGATGTCCGGTGGCTACCTGTTT
>JAKBAG010000132.1 GCA_021809235.1 Acidobacteriota bacterium | reverse complement strand
CCGCTCACCACAATCGGCCTGTCACGGCACGCGCTGGGACGGGCTGCATTCGAGGCACTCTACCAGCAGGCAGAGCACGGCGAGGCATCCGCCGCCAAACCAAACTATATTGTCAGCACCAAGCTCGTCCTGCGTGAGAGCACTGCACCGCCTCTAACCGGAAAATAGCTCTCAGCCACACTGCACCGGATTAGCCAGCTCGCCCAGCCCTTCGATGCGAATCCGGACCACATCCCCATGCAGCAGGGTAAAGTCGTCGGCTGGTACGATGCCGGTTCCCGTCATCAGAAACACACCGTTCGGGAAGAGATTTTCCCGGAAAAGATACTCCACCAGTGAGGCAGGAGTGCGGCGCAGCTCGGCCAGCGAAGTACTCCCGGAAAAAACGACATCTCCGCCGCGCTCCACTCCCAGATCAATCCGCGTGGAGGCCGGTAGCGGTTCGGGAGTCAGTAGAATCGAGGGTCCCAGCGCGCAGCTTCCCTGGTAGACCTTTGCCTGCGGCAAATACAGTGGGTTCTCGCCTTCAATGTCCCGCGAACTCATATCATTGCCAATCGTGCAACCGATGATCTGACCGCGAGGGTTGATCAGCAGCGTCCACTCCGGCTCCGGAACGGACCAGTTCGCATCCCGACGAATACGCACCGGCTGGCCAGGCCCAACGACGCGACTGGCCGTCGCCTTGAAAAAAAGCTCCGGGCGCTCTGCCGTGTAGACGCGATCATAGAAGCTGCCGCCACCGGCCTCGCGCGATTCCTCCATGCGGGCATCGCGGCTGCGATAGTAGGTGACGCCGGCTGCCCAAACTTCCTGGTTTTCAATCGGAGCCAGCAGGTCTTCCATCTCCAGTTGCTCGTCCACACTTCCCTGTCGCAGGATGGAGTTCAGATATTCCTGCAGCTCGTCGATGCGAATCAGCGCATCCAGACCGGGCTCCGGCACCGGATACACCTTCTGCCCGACGGTAAGAAAAAGCCCCTTGCGCGTATTCCAGAGTTTCATGATGCTCCTTTGCCTGTTGCCTTCAAGATTGCGGAATTGCCTGCAGCCATGCGTTCCGTGATTGCATGCGTGTCATACACGCATCCGCCCCACACGCCGCCGGAGGCCGTTACCAGGGCCGCCCACAGCCGGGTGTCCTCCGGCAGCTCCGGATGTGGCTGCAGATCGGTTCGCGGCAACCGGGTCGCCAGCAGGGCTTCCGCCGAACCCTCCTCATCGGTCAGCATAAGATCCACCGTCCCGCTGAGATGGTTGCGATCAATCACAATGCGAATCATGTCTCCATCCTGTACCCGGCCAATTGGTCCGCCAGCAAGCGCCTCCGGGCTCACATGGCCAATGCAGGCTCCGGTGGAAACGCCACTGAAGCGCGCATCGGTAAGCACGGCCACATGTCTGCAGTGCGGAAGCTGACGCAGCGCCGAGGTGATCTGATAAATCTCCTGCATACCGGCGCCAAGCGGCCCTCCGCAAATAAGCACAATCACATCGCCCTGGCCAATGCGACCGCTCTTGATGGCCTCAATTGCAGCCTCCTCCGTGACAAACACTTTGGCAGGACCGGTATGGCGATAGACATTGTCCGCATCGACGAGCGAAGGATCAATCGCCGTGCATTTGATGACTGACCCTTCCGGCGCCAGATTTCCCGTCGGAAAGCAGACCGTCGAGCTGAGTCCGGCGGCATGGGCCGCATCCGGCGAATGAATGACGGTGTCCGGATCAATACCGTCTGTCTGCTGCAGATGTCGGCGCAGAGCAGTCCTTCGCTCGCTGTGCTGCCACCAGTCCAGCACTGCATCGAGCGTCAATCCACTCACCGTCCTGACCTTGGTATCCAGCAGCCCGGCAGCACGCAGATGCAGCATCACCTCCGGTGCACCACCTGCCAGGAACACCTGCACCGTGGCAAAGTTTTTCGGGCCATTGGGCAGCGCATCCACCAGCCGCGGCACGGCGCGATTCACAGCCGTCCAGTCTTCCCTGGAGGGCCTGCGCAATCCTGCGGCAAAGGCAATCGCCGGAATATGCAGCAGCAGATTTGTGGAGCCACCAAAGGCTGCATGCACCACCATCGCATTGCGCACAGCGGCATCGGTCAGCACATCCTGCATGCCCATGCCATGCTGGTACATTCGGAGCAGCGCCAGCGCAGACCGTGCTGCTGTATCCAGCCAGATGGCATGCCCCGAGGGAGCGAGCGCGGCATGCGGCAGGCTCATGCCCATAGCCTCGGCAACCACCTGTGCCGTGGCGGCGGTGCCCAGGAACTGGCAACCTCCACCGGGTGAAGCGCAGGCGCGGCAGCCCATCTCCGCCGCAGTCTCCAGCGAAATCTGCCCCTGGGCAAAGCGCGCGCCAATCGTCTGCACTTTGCCGGCGTCCTCGCCGGATTCCGGCAGCAGCGTGACCCCGCCGGGAACCAAAATCGCAGGATATTTTCCACTGGAGGCAAGCGCCATCATCATCGCAGGCAGGCCCTTGTCGCAGGTGGCCACGCCCATCACGCCGCGGCGGGTCGGCAGCGAACGCATCAACCGGCGCAGCACCATGGCCGCATCATTCCGAAAGGGCAGCGAGTCCATCATGCCCGGGGTGCCCTGCGTGCGTCCGTCGCAGGGGTCCGTGCAGGCCGCAGCAAAGGGAATGGCCCGATGCTGACGCAGCGACCGGGCTGCCTCGGCCACCAGCAAGCCCACCTCCCAGTGGCCGGTGTGCAGCCCCAGCGCAATCGCTTCGCCAGACTCGGCGCGCAATCCGCCGTGGGTGCTTAGGATCAGAAACTCAGGATCGAGCAGGCGAGATGGCTCCCAGCCCATGCCCGCGCTCTGACTAAGCCCAAAGAGATTGCCGGATGGCTGCGTGAGCAGCATTTCTGCCGTAATGGGCAGCGAACCGCCCGGACCAGCAGCGTGCGTTGCAATCCGGGAATAGACTTCCGTATGAGAATCCAGAATCGATTTATCTGCGATGGACGACACCGATGCGAGCTCCACTCCAGCGACAGTTTATCCGGGCAATTTTCCGTCTGGATGATTGTAGACCGCCGAGTGCGTCCGACGTTTTCCACCGCTGGCAAAGCAGCCTGCTGCCCCAAAAAATACCAGCCGACGCGCCTCGGAGCGGACGCATGCGGCTGGCAATCCTTGAGTGGGTCTCTGTGTGTCCGGACTAGTGGCCGTCACCATCTCCGTCGTGCGAGACAGCAGCGCGACCGGCTTCACTGATGGAAGCCGTATCCTGCTGCAGCACGGCGTTCTGGTTCTGCGCCTGTTGCGTAGCCGCCACACTGCTGGAGACCACCTGCGAAATCTGTGCGGCTTGAGTTGCGGCTCCGATTGCTGCGATACTCATAGAACACCCCTTTCTGGTATCGTTTTCGGCAGGCACGTGCAGCCGCTTCAGCGATTGAGCCCTCTATGACGAACTCTTCATGGGTGGCTGCCAGACAGGCCAGACAAGTGAGTCAGGTCCACAAACCTGCTGCACGCCCACGGCTGGCTTTCGAGCCGCCCTCTGCAGCGCCAGCCAAGCATGGTGACCCGGAGGGTCCCCGGTATGCCAGTGAATCTTCCCCCATCGGTTCTTCCGCAGACTCCCACTCCGCTTCTAGAGATTGCGGAGGCGATTGAGCGCATAGCTCCCCTGCAGGGTCTCAGCCTGGAGGAACGGAGCTGGCTCGCAAAACGCGGGCAGGAGATTCGCCTGAAGGCCGGCGAGACTCTTTTCGAGGAAGGTCAGCCCGCCGAACAGATGATCCTCATCCTGAAAGGGGAGATTCATGTTCGCCGCCACCGTACCGGACCTATGGCACTCTTCATCGGTCGGGCCGGACAGATGACCGGACTGCTTCCCTACTCCCGCATGACCAGCTACGGCGGGCAGGGCTTTGCCGTGCAGGATGTCTGGGCACTGCTGTTTCACCGCTCGCTCTTTCCGGAGATCATGCAGGCGATCCCCAGCTTTGGGCAGCGAGTTGTGAACACGCTGCTGGACCGTGTACGCGAAGTCACCCGCATTGAGCAGCAGAGCGAAAAGCTTGTTGCCCTGGGCAAGCTGGCCGGCAACCTGGCCCATGAGCTGAACAACCCCTCTGCTGCGGCCCAGCGCGCTGCCAGCGGCATTCTGGGCGAGCTGCGGCACTTTGCCGACAGCCGCTACGCGCTGGTCTCCCTCTGCCTCAGCTCCGAGCAGGTGCTGGCTGTGCAGGGCTGGGAGCGCGAGGCCCGCACCCGGATTGTCGATGCCACAGGAGAAGAACACGCTCAAACCGCCGAGCGAGAGGACAGAATCCTGCACTGGCTCAGCGAGCAGCGCATCTCCGAAGGATGGAAGATTGCTCCGGAGCTGGCCGAGTTGGGCGTGACCGTCGAGGACCTGCAGCAGTTGCCGAGTTTCCTCAGCCGGGATGCCATGCAGGTAGTCCTCGATCAGTTTGCCGCTTCACTGCGGGCTGAGCACTATGCCCAGGCGATGCTGCACTCCTCGGAGCGGATCTTCGACCTGATCAGTGCCATCCAAAGCTACGCCTACATGGACCGCGCTCCGATTCTGGAAGTTCACGTGGCCGAAGGACTGGATGCCACCCTGCGCATGCTGCAGTCCCGCATGGACGGCGTGCGGATTCAGCGCGCCTATGCAAGCGAGATTCCCACGATCAGCGCTTACGGCAGCGAGCTGAATCAGGTCTGGACTGCACTGATTGAAAACGCACTGGAAGCCATGCAGCAGGTCAAGGCGCATGGATATGAACCCACCCTCCAGCTCGCCTGCCGCATTGAAGGAGACATGCTGCTGGTGGAGGTTCTGGACAACGGTCCCGGCATTCCCGCAGAACTGCAGGATCGCATCTTCGAGCCCTTCTACACCACCAAGGCTCCCGGTCATGGACTCGGGCTCGGGCTGGACAACGCCATGCGCATCGTACGCAAGCATCGTGGGCATCTCAGCGTCCGCTCCGAGCCAGGATCCACCAGCTTCCGCGTCCGGCTGCCACTGAACCAACTGCAAGCCTACTAGGACCTGTTCCGTCCCAGCACCGACCGCTGCCCGTTTCCTTACTCAAAAATCAAAGCCCGCGGGAACTGTGTTCCTCACGGGCTTTGCTCCGTTTTCAGGTTTCGTTATGGTTTGGCCGCAGTTGCAGAAACGGGATTGCCGCTCGTATCCCGCAGCTCGATCGGTCCCAGATTGGCCTTTTGCAACTGCGGCTCAATCTTGGCGCGATCTCCCACCGCCAGCACGATCAGATGATCGGGATGGATGTACTCCTGCGCCGCCTTGGCCACATCCGCAGAGGTGACCGCAGCGTAACGCGCTGGGAGTGTCGCAAAGTAGTCCTGCGGCAGATTGTAGACAAACAGCTCTGACATCAGACCGGATTCGCTGCCGACCGTCTCAAAGCTGCCGGGCAGCGAACGCAGCGCGTTATCCTTGGCCAATTGCAGCTCCTTGGCCGAAGGCGGATCGGTCTGGATGCGGCTTAGTTCGGCAAACAACTGGGTTGCAGCCGGTCCTGTCACGTCCGTGCGCACCTGCGCCCCGGCATAGAACGGACCACCCTCGCGGTTGAAGAAGAAGCCTGAAAACGCGCCGTAGGTGTAGCCGTGCTGCTCCCGCAGATTCATGTTGATGCGGCTGGAGAACAGTCCGCCCAGCACGCTGTTCATCTCCACAATTGCAGCATGATCCTCCGTGTTGCGTCGCACACCCAGTCCCAGCGCAAACAGCGCCGTCTGCGGCGCGCCCGGCTTGTCCACAATCACCACCTTGCGCGCAGGCGCAGTCGGCGCGGGAGGCAGCTTCACCGGCTGCGAGGATACGCCGGGATTCGTCCAGCTACCAAAGTACTTCTCGGCGAGGGCACGAGCCGCAGCCGGCGTCAGATCTCCTGCCAGCACCAGCGCTGAATCCTGGGGTGCATAATGTGCAGCCCAGAACGCGGCAATCTGCGACTGTGTGGTTGCTTTCACAGAAGCCAGCGTTCCCACCGGACGGAAGCCATAGGGCTGGTCGCCATATAGCAGCCGCGAACCCACCCGAAGCATCGAAGCCACCGGAGAGTCCGACTCCTGGAGAATGGCAATCATGCGCTGCTTGCGTACCCGCTCCACCTCGGCGTCGGCAAAGGCCGGGTGCAGCGCCACGTCCGAAAGAATCTGCAGGGCAGGATCGGTGTTGTTGGTCAGCGCATCAATGCTGACTCCGGCCGAATCCATGCCGGCCGCTGAACCGATGCTGGCGCCGATCTGGGCAACGTCATCGGCCAGTTCCGTTGCCGAGCGTGATTTGGTTCCCTGCGTCAGCATGCTGGCCGTGAAGGACGCCAGTCCGGGCTGATCGATCGGGTTATCCTCGCCACCGGCGCGGGTCACCAGATTTGCGCTCAGCACAGGCAGTTCATGCTCCTGGATCAGGTAGACCTTGAGCCCATTGGAGAGCGTAAAGGACTCCGACGACGGCAGATGCAGTTTCGACTCAGGGCCGGGCCTGGGAGCTTCCTTGCGCCAGGCCTGGGCGGCCTCAAATGCCGGAGAGTACGGCGGCGTGACCACCGTATGCAGATCCGTATCCGCAGGACTGCGCGGTACATCGTCCGTGACTTTCTTTCCCGGAACGCACTTGACCACCACCCGCTGGTTGTTGCCAAAGTACTGCATGCCGGCCTTCTGGATGCTGGCGGTGGTCAACGCCTCATAGCCCGCTACATCTCTGGGAAGGTAGCCGGGATTATGCTCGTACTGGTTGTAGCGATCCATCATGTCTGCTACACCGCCAAAGCCACCCAGCCGTTGCAACCCTTCAATCATGCCCGTCAGGGTTTTGTTGCGAGCTCGATCCAGTTCAGCCTGAGTAGGACCATCCTTGCGCAGTCTGGCAATCTCCTCATCCACTCGGGTCTGGATATCCTCCAGCTTCACGCCAGGACGCGCAATGATGTCGCACTGCGCCATGGACGTAATCATGACCTGCTCCACGGAGCAACTGACACTCTGCGCCACCTGATCTTTGTAGACCAGTCGCTGATAGAGGCGGCTGATCTTACCTCCGCCCAGTATGTCGACGAACATCTCCGAAGCGCGATCCCCCGGTGTAAAGGCAGCCGGCGTCAGCCAGCCCAGACTCAGGCGCGGCAGTTGCACGGTATCAGTCACGGTCTCCACCCGCTCCTGGGTGATAGGCGGCGTGACAACATGCACGGGCGCCACGGCCGGACCACGCGGAATCGGACCAAAGTATTTGGCAATCTCAGCCTTCAACTGAGCCGTGTTGAAATCGCCTACGATGGCGATACTGGCATTGTTGGGCGTGTAGTACTCATGGAAAAACTCGCGGACATCATTCAACCGTGCCGCTTCCACGTCGGCATGCGAGCCGATTACATTTCCGTAGTAGGGATGTGTTTTCGGGAAAAGCAGATGCCCCACAGCCTCGTCGGCCACGTCATACGGCTGCCCTTCATCCTGACGAAGTTCATTGCGGACGACATCGCGCTGATTAGTCAGCTTGGCCCGGTCCAGTGTTTCCAGCAGGAAGCCCATGCGGTCGCTCTCAAGCCAGAGAGCCAGATCAAGCTGGTTGCTCGGCACCGTCTCAAAATAATTGGTCCGGTCATAGCTGGTGGTTCCGTTGATGTCGGTCGCGCCTGCGCCTTCCAGATACCGGAAGTGCGCCTTTTCACCCACATGTTCCGAACCCTCGAACATCATGTGCTCGAACAGATGCGCAAACCCCGTTCGTCCGGGACGCTCGTTGGCCGGACCCACGTGATACCACAGGTCCACGGCAACCAGCGGCAGCCGGTGATCCTCACGCAGAATCACCTCCAGCCCATTGGGAAGCGTGTACTTTTCGTACTTCAGATCAGGGACCTTGAGCGGGGCTGTAGCTGCAGCAGCAGACAACGCCATACATCCGGTCACCAACGCTGCCACGGCTGACTTTCCGCGGGAAATCAGGCCTGAGCGGCGAGCGCGATGCGCACCAGCTCCGGCAATACGAGCCTTCCAAGGGTTCATGAACTCACTCCGGACAACAAAATTGGGTCAACCAGCACAAACGTACCTGAGCATCATACGCAATTGGGGTACGCATCGTTCCCTGGCAGAAACGGAAGTATGCTTTTGTACTGCTGCAGAAAACGGATGCGGAACTACTTCTCCACTTCCACTCCGCGCCAGAACGCAACATGATTCTTGATCTTGCGGGCAGCAGGCTTGGGATCGGGATAATACCAGGCAGCGTCCAGATTCTCCTGATCGCCCCACACGAGCGTGTAATACCGGGCCTGTCCCTTCCACGGACAGGTGGATGTCGTCGAGCTGGGACGAAAATATTCGCGCTTCAAGGCAGATTCGGGGAAATACACATTGCCTTCCACCACTTCATACTGATCGCCCTCGGCGATCACCAGACCATTCCACACGGCTTTAGCCATAACG
>JAKBAG010000131.1 GCA_021809235.1 Acidobacteriota bacterium | reverse complement strand
CAGATGGATACCAATTCCGCAGCCGACTCCGATCTCTGGATCGCCTATGATCTGCTGGAGGCTGGCCGACTCTGGCATCTACCGGGCTACACCTCCATCGCCTTACGCATGCTGCATCAGATCGCCCGCCGCGAGACGACCATCCTACCCGGCTTCGGCCCCGCCCTGCTGCCCGGCGAATATGGCTTTCACCTTAAGGGTTCCTGGATTCTCAATCCCTGCTACACGCCGCTCTTTCTTCTTCGGCGTCTGGCCAAGGCAGACCCAACCGGACCATGGGCTGGCATTGCCATGCTCCAGTCCTCGCTCATCGAGCACAGCTCGCCCGGCGGTTTTGCCATGGACTGGGTCAGTTATACTCCGGGCACGGGCTTTCTGCCCTCGCGCAGCAACGCCATCCAGACCGATGGAGCGCTCGGCAGTTATGACGCGATTCGTGTCTACACCTGGGCCGGCATGACCAGTCCAGAGGAGCCTTCCCGCGCCGCCATCCTTGCCGCCCTCCACGGCATGCGCGACTATCTGCTGCAGCATAACGCGCCGCCGGAGAAGGTCAACTCCATGGGCGTGCCCCTGCCCAACGATGGACCGGTCGGTTTCTCCGCTGCTGTCCTGCCCTTTCTGCTGGAGATGGGCCAGACCGCTGAGGCCCAAAAGCAGTTGCAGCGGGTAGAATCGCAACTGGATGAAAAAACGGGGCTTTACGGGAAGGTTCCAACCTACTACGATCAGAATTTGATCCTCTTCGGACTCGGTTGGTCGCAGCGGCAGTTTCGATTCTCCCCGGACGGGGAGTTGTGGGTGACATGGCAGCAGAAGTAGGCACCGGATTAAAGCGTGGATGGATGTTCTGGCTGGTGGTCGCAGCACTTCTCTGCTGCGCTCCGCTACCGGTCCGCGCGCAAAAGATCAGTGCCGCAGAACAGATTCTCATCCAGAAGGCGCAGGCGCTAGAGTCACGTGGCCGTCCTGATCTCGCCGCCCAGGTCTGGCAGCAGATTCTGCTCTCCGATCCGAACAATCCGCAGGCACTTGAGGGCGTTGCGCGTTCCTTCCGTCTCAGCGGAAACGCTACCGCCTCCAATGCTGCCATTGAGAAACTGCGCAAGCTCAACCCGAACGATCCCAACATCCAGAAGCTGGAAAACCTGCACAGCAACCGTGCCCAGGATGAGCGGCTGGCCATGGCCGGGACACTTGCCCGCTCCGGCAACGCGGTGGCCGCTATGAAGATCTATCGGGAGTACTACGGCGATCATCCGCCCGACGGCGACATCGGTCTTGCCTACTACGACACGCTCTACGCCACTCCCGACGGCCGCGATGAGGCAATTGCCGGAATGCGTGGCATGGCCGCGCGCAACCCCAACGATCCCCGTTTTGCCGTTGAACTGGGACGCATGCTCACCTACGATCCGCGTACCCGCGCAGAAGGTATTCGCATCCTCCAGCAGCATCCGGGTGTCGGCGATGCCGCCTCTGCCCTGCGTCAGGCCCTCATCTGGGATTCGGCCAATCCAGCCTCTGCCGCCGAACTGCGGGACTACCTGAAGGACAACCCGCAGGACAAGGAACTGGCCCAGAAGCTGCGGGAAAACGAGGATAAGCTGGCCCAGATGAACTCAGGCATTGCCCGCACTCCAGCCGAGCGCGCCGCTTTTGCCGCCCTCAATGCCAAGCACTACAAAGAAGCAGAAACCCGCTTCCAGGCCATTCTTGACGCCAATCCAAACAATCCCCGCGCCGAAATCGGCATGGGCTATCTGCGGATGCAGCAAAGCAACTTCGGCGCCGCCGTCAGTTACTTCACGCAGGCCAATGCCAACGGCTATCACTCGTCCGCTGTCAGCTCTGCTCTCGCCACCTCGCGCTTCTGGTACACCATGAGCCAGGCCGCCGATGCTGCCAAGGCCGATGAGAATGATCTGGCCGAGGAGCGCTACCGCACCGCTCTTGCCATGCGCTCCAACAGTCCGGATGCGCTCAGCGGCCTGGCCGGTCTTTACCTCAAGGAACGAAAATACCCTGCTGCCATCAGCGTGTATCAACGGCTGCTACGCATGCGCTCCGCTTCGGCAGACAACTGGCGAGGCCTCTTCCTGGCCCAGATTCAGTCCGGTCAGACGGTCCAGGCGCAGGCCACCATGCACCGCTTCCCAGCCCGAGTTCAGTCCGCACTCAACCGCGATCCCGTCTACCTGCAGGCCCTTTCGCGCATTTACCAGTTACAGGGCCAGACATCTCTGGCGCAGTCCACGCTTGCCCGCGCACTCAGCCTTCCCATTGCCCCGGCAGACTCTGCCCTGCGACAGGGCACGCAGTTGCAATACGCAGGCCTGCTCGTACAGAGCGGCCAATACACACAGGCCGCAGGCATTTATCAGCAGATCCTCAATCAAGACCCCAACAGTCTCCCCGCGTGGATGGGCCTCACATCCGTCTACCATCAGATGGGGCAGGATGCAGCCGCTATTCAGCTCGTTGAGCGGATGCAGCCGTCTACCTATGATGCCGCTCTCAGCAACGCCGACTTTCTGTCCATGCTGGCCGCCATCTACCAGCAGGCCAACCAATTGGAGATTGCCCAAAGCCTGCTTGAGCGCTCGCTGCGCATACAGTCGCAACGCGGCCTTCCGCCCACACAGGCCATCCTCACCCAGCTTGCCGGCATCAACATGCTGCGCGGGAACACCCAGCAGGCCTACCAAATTTATCGCCAGATTCTGACCGCTCACCCGGATGATCTTGAGGCCTGGCAGGGACTGATCGGCACACTCCAGAGCACCAACCACACCAGTGAGGCCCTGCAGCAGATCCAACTCATTCCTCCGTCCGTTCGCGCCCAGCTTGAGCAGCATATTCAGTTCATTCAGACCGAGGCCAGCCTCTACTCCTCGGCTGGAGATACAGCACTGGCCGCTGCCTACTTTAAGCGCGTCCAGGCCTATTACGCTTCGATTCATCAGCCTATGCCGGCTGCGGCCCAGATTCAAAGCGCCTATCTCATGTTCAACGCGCACCAGGATCGCGACCTCTACCCGGCACTCATGCAGCTTGGCTCCCGCAATGATCTCACCATCGCCCAGCGCAGAACGGTTCAGGGACTCTGGGCAAACTGGGCCGCTCGTCGTGCCGCTGCGGACGTGGCACGCGGGGACACGCGCCACGCTACCGAACTGCTCGATGCCACCGCACAGGCATTCCCCAACAATCCCGACGTTCTCCGCACCGTGGCCGGTGGCTACGTCACCGCGGGTCACTCCCGCGAGGCGCTTTCGCTTTTCCGCAGTCTGGGCATGCAGAACGCCACCGCAGCCGATTATCAGGGAGCTATCGGAGCCGCACTGGCCGCCAATGATCGCAACCAGGCAGAAGAGTGGCTTCGCCAGGCGCTCAGCCTCTATCCCCATGATGCGTCCATCCTCGGTGCCGCGGCGCGCTTTGAGCAGGCTCGCGGAGATCAGGCTCGCGCAGCAGACTACTGGCGTGCCTCGCTGCAGGCCATGTCTCCGGTAACGCCCACCGACACACTGGCGCACGAACTGGTCCGGCCCGAGGATAGCGCTACTGTATGGAAGGCAAACACTCCGCGCCAGCTAGCCGCGTTGCTCAATCCTCAGGATCAGTCCTTCCAAAGCACGGTTGTTTTGCCTCCGCTGCCAGCCTACGGACATGATCCCTACGATGGCACTGCTCCAGTCACGCTGCCCGGCGGCAGCGCCTCGCGTGGGGGCAGCGTCCCTCAGAGTATGGAGCAAAGCGCACCCAACGGAGCTGCATCCAGCCCACTTGGGAGTGAAAGCGTAAATCCGCCACAGCAGATGGCTGCTGACCAGACCTACTCCAGCCCAACCAATGCAGGACAAGCTGTACAGTCCGCTCTCCCCCAGCAGCAGTCGGTTACGGCCTGGGTACCTCCGCTCAACGGCCAGTCGGTCGCCCCGGCACTTACTGCTCCGGCCACCGGCAGCAGCAGTGCGCCTCAGCCTGACGTTGTGGCCGAACCCGCTGCTGGCACCCAAGCTATCGGCAGCACATCCTCATCCCGCCGTCGTCGCAGAAAGCCCTCGGCCTCGCGCTATTCCGGACAGATGCACCTGCCGGCTGGCGGGCAAACCATTGTGAACGAAGGGGTTCCGGCTCAAGGTCAGCAGCCGAGCCAGACGCCCGATCAGACGCCCATTCCGAGCACGGAGCAAACTCCTCCCCAGAATTCCAACCCGAGCCCCAATCCGGATCAACCCGAGTTGGAAACTTCGCCGCTGATCTCCCAGCCGCAGGCATCGCTTGGCGATTCTCCCTATCCCACGGATTCCACAGGCAATCCATCGCTGACTCAGGGACTTCGTATCAGCCAGCAGCCCATGGGAGTGCTGGCCGCTAGCACCCAGGCTATGCTGGCCGAGCAGACAGATTCCCAGCTGATGCAGGGAATGCTTCTGCCGGGCGGCGGCAACCAGGCTGCTGCTCTGGCTGCCAACAGCGGAAACCCGGATGCGGCCACCCTCAGCTATCGCGACGCCCAGTACACGCCCTCGGCTCAGGATGCTGCTGCCGCTGCCTACTCGGCCCGCCAGCAGCAGCGTCAGCAACAGATGCAGCAAATGCAGCCGCAGCAGAGCCAGCCGTCTGTCACCCAGACCTACATTCCCCGCCATCATCGGCGCAGGACCACCCCCGCTGCCATCCCTTCGCAGCCGCAGCCACAACCGATGGTCCAGCCGATGGTTCAGGCTCAGCAGCCGGATGTGCAGGAACCGGCCCAAAGTGCGCCGCTTCCCGACGGACTCACCGATCAACAGTTGCAGGATCGCAATCTGCCCCCGCTTCGCGGCTCCTGGGTCAAGGTCCGCCGTGCCCCGCGTGTACTCAGCCCGCGGGAAGAGGCCGAGAATCAACTGCGCGAGATTGAAGGCGGGTACAGCGGCTGGCTGGGCGGTGCCGGAATTCTCGACTATCGCTCGGGTCAGCCCGGATTTGACAATCTCTCCGCCCTGGAATCTCCTTTTGAAATCTCCGCGCCCCTCGGTACCGCAGGGAGGTTTACCGCAATCGCGGAGCCAGTTTTTCTTGACTCCGGCCAGGCCACCGGCAACAGCGTCGTCCAGCTTGGAACGCTCAGTGGAACCCCAGTTGGGCTGCAGCCGGAGCCGCTTGGCACCGATCTGGCTACCAATACATCCATACCCAATCAGCAGAATGCTGTTGGCATTGGAGCTGAGGCTCAGCTTGCCTTTTCCACTTTTGCCGTTGCCGCTGGAACGACACCCTACGGCTTTCCCGTCTCCAACCTGCTGGGCCGCGTCTTCTGGCGCCCTCGCAATGGGCCCTTTTCCCTCAATCTGGTCCGCGATTCTGTCCGTGACTCACAGATTTCCTGGGCTGGCATGTACGATCCCGGCTCGATTACGCAGATTTTCCCGGGCAATATCTGGGGCGGAGTTGTCGCTAATCAGGCTACTCTCCAGTACGCACACGGCGACCAGATCTCTGGCCTCTATGTCGGCATTGGTGGTCAATACATTACTGGCCATCACGTATTGACAAACCATCGCTTCGACGGCTCGCTCGGAGCCTATTGGCGCGCGAAGGAGTACCCCGAGTACGGCACCCTTAACGTCGGCGCCAACTTCTTTGCCATGGGCTATGCCAATAACGAACTGGCCTTCACCTACGGTCAGGGTGGATACTTCAGTCCACAGACCTACTTTCTGGCTAATATTCCGCTCACCTGGACCGGCCACTATCTCACCCGCTGGCACTATTCGATCCTTGGCAGTGTCGGCATTCAGGCCTTCAACAACGACACCACGCCGCTGTTCCCGCTGGACAAGGCGTTGGAAGTAGGCACCACGGTTGCTACCGGAACCACAGCCACCACTACGGTCGGTAATCTGGCTATTCCCGCGCTCACCAGCGTGGGTGCAAACTACGATCTGGTCGGGCAAACAGCCTATCAGATCAGTGATCACTGGTTCGCCGGAGGCTTTCTCAGTGCTAACAACTCCAGGAATTACGCCTCCGTGATTGCCGGCTTCAGCATTCATTACATGTTTCGTTCGCAGCCCTCCACTGTCACCGCACCCACCGGCCTGTTCCAGTACGACGATCAGCACGCACTGCGCCCCATGCTCGTCCCTTAGCGTAGCTGTAACTGCCCAGATTCTCTTCCACTTCCACAATTGGAGAATGTCGCCTTAGTTGAAGTGCAACTCCGGGGAATCTCTCAAACGGGTTCTCAGCTAGGGAAAATATTTCCCAAAGATGGACGGATAGACCTGCCATTTGCGCGCCAGTATAGGATGAGCATCAAGCCGGTTGGCCTCCACTTCCGAGTCCGAATATCGGATTTGATTCTGTGGGATTAACGGGTTCTGGCCAAGTCTAACCCGCCACGAGCCGAGCAACGGCATGCAGCGGGAATAGGATTCAGTTGCAACCTGGGGTTGCAGGCAACTGTAAGTGGCTATCCGAGGCAATGGCCTCGGCTATGTGGCGGATCGTACTGCTTGATCCAGAGCCATCAGTGCCATTCCAACGCTGTTCGATGCCTGGGAAAATGCTGATCCAGCGCCCATCATCCTCTCAGCATCGGCATATTGCCCCTTGTTGGATGCGGAGGCAACTTCCGCTACTGCTTTGTGAAACGCTGCATGGGCCTTGACGCAGTTTGTGTATATCGGATTGCTACCATGTTTCAGTTTTGCATCCCCATGGAGCCATATTCCCAACTCACAGCGGTTGTCTGTTGCCAGTGCTACTGTGTCCAGTTTCTCTTTCTTGATGATTGCGGTGCGCAACCGGATGCGCCACTCAGCGTGTTTCTTCATTGCTTCCTGCAGATTCATGTTGTCTCCTGATGAGAAAAGTCTCATCGATGTCATCGGCAAAGACATGGCAAAGATGAGGGTATTATTAGAAATATGTATTGTGTTTTAAGCTATTGCCTTGCGCAACCGAGGATGGATGCCTCGCCTTGCTGATTGGTAAGGGATGCCGTGAGGTAGATAGGGGGACGTTTCGGCTATTCGTTGAGGCCCTTCCCGGCCAGAATTCGCGGGACGCATGCGTCCACTCGGGAGGAGCGCGTCTTCGACAGCTTTGCTGACGCGATGTGATAGAGATAGCCCTTCTGCCGTCCGGGTGTCAGTCGGAAGAATGCTTGCTGCAGGGCTGGTTCCGCGTCGAGTCTGGCTTGCAACTCCTGCGGAATTGCTACTTCGGACACCGGCCTGGGCGGAACTTTGGTTCCGGATTGTTCGATGGCAATGGCCTGAAGGATGAAGGCCCGGATCGTTGAGCTGTAATGGATGATCTCTGCAAGTGATCGGAAGCGAAGCTGGCGGGGCGCCTGCTGCTGGCCAACGCGCATAAGCAGCTTCTTTGGGTCCTGCAGCAATGCACCCTGGAAGAAGAGCAGCGCAATATAGTCGTTGAAGCGCTGGATGAGGACGATGTTCCTGTCGGTATGCAGAAAGCACGGTTTGCCCCATTTTATGGATTCGACAAGGCCGCAACTTCGGGCTATCTCCTGCAGCGCTGCTGTCTCCTGCGGGTACTGGTGCGCAGGGTGCTCCATGGGGGAATGGCGGACAGCTCGTTGCGCTGGAGTTTGATTGGGTATGTGCATGTCACTTCCTTCCTGTTTCCGCCATCTGCCAAAATTGAAAAAACCGGCGAAGGGCACCTATTCGGCGTCCCAAGGTAACTATTCCACGAATCAGCGGAATCGTAGGATCGAAAATCAGAAATGCTTTTGGGGAGGATCCGGTTGCTGCGCGGCAGGGTCGATGGGATACTCTTGGCCGCTCATTTCGCCATGAGCGAGAACGAGCAGGGTTGGGTGTGGTTGTGGCTTGGGAGCCGACCGTGGGTACGGACCGAGTGGAATGCCGCTTCGCTCAGGAATCGGCAAAGGCATAGTATGCCTTGCTGGTGTCCGGCAACGGATTGGCTTCCTCAGTACGCGCTGCAGGGGTCGAATCCTTTGGCATGTGCACCATTTATGTGCCTCGGATTGCGCGAATTGCAGCTGGCACGCTCCAGCCTAGATACCAGCAATAAGAAAAGCCCGCTGATTTAGCGGGCTTTCGTGTCAAATTTCTGGTAGCGCTAACGGGAATCGAACCCGTGTTTTAAGATTGAGAATCTCACGTCCTAACCCCTAGACGATAGCGCCAACCCTCTTTGGAGTCTAACAAAAAACTCTGCGGTGTGAAAGCTGCCTGGTTTTGCAGCGTAGCCGGTGTGTTTCTGTATGGATGGACCATGATGGATGGATCATGGGGTGGCGTGGTACGGATGTCGGCTGATTTGGTGTGGAGTCGTGCGTTCGGATGGACTGTACCGGGGTAGCTGTCGGCAGGAGGTGCTGAAAGGGAAAACAGGGCCGGGTTGGAATGAGTGCGGGGCAGAAGTCGGTTCGTTGGTATACTGAGGGGTATGCAGAGTGCTGTGGAATCCGTTTCCAATCCGGGT
>JAKBAG010000130.1 GCA_021809235.1 Acidobacteriota bacterium | reverse complement strand
CCGTACCACTCCGGCGGAATCGCCTCCGCCGTGGCCCAGATCGTCTCCACCGCCATCGCCTCCATGCGGCTCAGCCACGGCTCAAAACTCTCCCACCCCGTCACCCGCGCATACACCGCATTCCGCGGATACACCCCGCGCAGCGGCGCATCCTCAAACTTCCACTCCCCAGCGTTGAAACAAAACCCCTGGTCGATAAACACCGCCGTGTATCGCCGCTCTCGCGCCTCACGCTTGAATACCGCCTGCCGCTTGTCAGCGTTGCCCACCCACTTGTCCAGTGCCAGTATTCCAGCAAACTCCGCAAGATTTCGCACCTCGCCTAACTGCTGTTCCGGCAGATAATCCATCACCTGCCCCGGCATCAGCCCGCCCACATACCGTGCCCCGAAGTTCAGACCGGCCCTACACGACTCGCATCTTCGTCCTAAGTCCACCGTCATCTCCGGCGAGTGCTCGACAAGCCACTCGGGAACTTCTACCACCTCCGTCTCCGGAACCGTCAAACCCGCCGCCGCCGCCAGCCGCGTCGCGAGCATCTCATTCGCCAACACCCTCTCATGCTGCGGGTTATTGCGAAACTTCACCACATAAAGGTGCCCATCGGCACCAAGCATGAGATGTGACTGTGAACCGCCTCGCATTCGGCGGATGTGTTGCACTATCAGGACAGGCAACGTAAACTCCATTCTCAGAAAAGCAGAGATGTGGAAAATGAGGAAAACTTGAACGAATCGTAATCAATTTAATTGGTTCATGGCTTGTATCCTTCGGGGAAAAATCTTGTCATTCCCAAATCGGGAAAGGTCAAGTTTGTGAAGTGAAGTGCAACGGGCGAGGTGGTTCACAATCCTATTTCGTCGCTTAACTGAATCTCCGCACCTACTTTTCTATACGGCTTTGACGATCTTCGGATACTCCTCGTTGACTCATTTGACAACCGTTTCAGGATACTGCTCATAGGCCTGCTTCAGGTTCGCTGCGGCGTGAATCCCCAGCTCTTCAGGGTATCCGTCCGAGCAAGTCCACTCTTTTCAGGGAACTGATTGCATGTTGAAGTGGAGGGATGAGCTTGCCCGCGGAAAATGTATCCCTTGGCAGAGTGATGACACTGCGAAGTGATGAAGAAAATGGTGAAGATACCTCGTACTGTACACGCGCTTCTCCACGCATTTCTGTCAGGGAACCACTGATCAAGCCCTCGATTTTGGGTGCGGCAAGAGAATAGGCCGGACAAGGGCGGCTCCTCGATCCGGGGCTTGGTTTTCACGAGATTTCGAAGGCGTTGGTGGCACCGTATTTCTGCTTCGCAGGCCATTTCCCAGCCTGCGAATACACTACGCCCGCTGGGGAAGTAGCCGCTTGCGGTGCAGGTAGAGATTCACCAGCGCGAAGCCTGCCATATGCCAGTGGTGATTCTTCACGATGCCGCGATAGAGCACGTTGGTGTAGCCGAAGACCCGCTTCAGAATGCGGAATGGCCACTCCACCCTGGCTCTGACACGCGACTTGGTCCGATTCTTGCGCTTTTGCTCTTCGTCGGCCTCGCCCTTGCTGTTCTTCACCCGCCGGCAGGTCATGTCCTGCGCCTGTGGGGCGGCTTCGCGAATCTTCTCTGTCTGTCCCTGATATCCTGCGTCGCCCAAACTTTCTTCTCCTCACCATAAAGCAGGTCAGGCAACATATGTTTGTCATGCACCGAAGCCGCTGAGGTGCACACCGTGTGCACGATGCCTTCCTTGCTGTCGACACCGATGTGTGCCTTGGCCCCGAAGTAGAGGTGGCTCGGTTTGCTTGAACAGATTCCGTCGATTCTGAGGTGGAGATTCTGTCTTGGTTAGTCAAAATGGAGTGACCGGCCCAGTGCGCTGACCGTGGGTTAGGCTGTGATTCAGTGCAGAAACACAGTTCAGAGCCACAAGCGGAGAGGAACCGGTCATGAAGAAGACGTTACGATTTTTGGGATTGGATGTCCATGCCGAGACGATTGCGGTTGCGGTAGCCGAGCCGGATGGCGAGGTTCGCAGCTTGGGAACGATCGCGAACCGTGAAGAGTCGATTCGCAAGTTGGTCAAGAAGCTTGGTTCGCCAGAACAACTACGTGCTTGCTATGAGGCCGGTCCCACGGGCTATGTGGTGTATTGGCAGTTGACGCAGTTGGGCGTCGATTGCGCGGTGGTGGCACCGACCCTGGTTCCGACCAAAGCCGGCGACCGGGTGAAGACGGATCGGCGGGATGCGTTGAAGCTGGCGCGCAGTCATCGTTCCGGCGATCTGACGGCGGTGTGGGTTCCGGACGGGGACTCGGAAGCGTTACGGGATCTGGTGCGGGCACGCGAGGCGGCCAAGCAGGATGAGTTGCGAGCGCGGCACCGGCTGGGTAAATTTCTGCTGCGCATGGGACGGCGTCCGGCGGTGGGGATGAAGGCGTGTACGGAACCTTACATGGCATGGGTGCGCCAGGTTCGGTTCGAGCGACCGGCACAGCAAGCCACGCTTCTGGATTATCTGCACGAGGTCGATCACATGGCGGCACGGGTCAAGCGTCTGGAGCAGGCGATCACGGAAGCGGTGAAGCTGGCATCGCCACAGGTCCAGGAAGTCGTCAAGGGTCTGCAGGCTCTGCGCGGCATCGCAGAGATTTCCGCGGTGACGATCGTGGCCGAGCTGGGCCAGATCTCGCGCTTCGATACGCCGCGGCAGTTGATGGGGTACAGCGGCGCGGTTCCCAGCGAGGACTCCAGCGGCAAGCGAAAGCGACAAGGAAGCATCACCAAGACTGGCAACGCACATCTGAGACGCATCGTCGTCGAAGCCGCGTGGAGTTATCGGCACCGGCCGGCGATCGGGCCCAGGTTGCGCAAGCGACAGGAAGGGGTTCCAGAACCCATCAAAGAGATTGCCTGGAAGGCACAGGTCCGGCTCTCGAAGCGCTATGCCAGACTCGCGGCGGCAGGCAAGGACCAGCGCAAGATCATCACCGCCGTGGGGCGCGAACTGCTGGGCTTCATCTGGGCCATCGGCGTCAAGGCGGAAACGTCAAGCAAGCAGCCCATGGCGGCATGACGAGCAACGCTCCAACAACAGCAACAGCAAAAACAAAAACCTTCCAAACAATGAAAAATCCAAGACCGCCCAACGAATGAATAGCGCAATCCAATTCGAGGACAGAGCCAGCAGCAGCCGTAGCAAGCACGAAGGAGAATCCTCGTCTTCCCTATGCGACAGGCTCAGCCGGACTCGCGACTTTAGTCAGAGGCAGCTCCCGACGGATCATGATTATGCGGTTCCGACCCGCGAATATCAGACTGATCAATCGTCGCTCATCCCTGCCCCGACTGCTGCTCGCTCTGTCCTCGAAGGACGACAAAGACAACGACAACGACAAAAGCAAACCCACCGATGTGCAGAGGTTGACAGGTCACTCCATATCAGCGAAACGAAGAAAATTCCATGCCATTTTCAGAAAACTTTTAACTGATCCAGAATGAAGAGCATAGACTCAACCCCAGGCAGGCGCACACTTGACAGCCTTTCCGAATGTGCTCTCCGCCCATGCGGACAGTGAGCTCGAGCAGTGCCGCAGCCGGAGCAGACCAGCCAAGGCTCAGGAACAGTGAGAGCCGGGAACCAGACTTTTGGATTCGGCAGCGGTTGTGTGCGAAATCGGGGACGGCCCGTGCGATCTCTGGTTCAGGCCTGCAGGCCGGTGCGCTGGGCGTGGACGGCCATCTGCTGCTGAATGCCAAGTGCCAGCTCGAGAGCGCTGCGGCCCTGGCGGGCAGTCACCGCAGGCTCGGATCCCGTTGCGACGGCATGCAGGAAAGACTCCAGTTCGAGGCGAAGCGGCTCTCCGGCAGCAATCGTCGGCTTGTCGAAGTTGAGGCCGGGAAGACCGTTGACGAAGTTCTCCGCTGCGCCCGCGTGCAGCGCTGCCTCCAGTTGGAAGCTGGGATCGACGGCAATCACAAGAGCGTCGCGCCGGGCGTAGTCGATGGAGACGTAGCGACCGGGCTCAAAGTAGCGCAGCTTGCGGACGCGTTCGGTGGAGACGCGGGAGGCAGTGAAGTTGGCGACACAGCCGGAGTCAAATTCGACGCGGACGTTGGCGATATCGACCTTGCCGGAGAGGATGGGCAGGCCGACGGCGCGCAGTTCGCGGACAGGACTGGCAGCGAAACGGAGCACGACGTCGAGATCGTGGATCATCAGGTCGAGCACAACATCGACATCCAGCGAGCGTGGAGTAAAGATGCTGAGGCGGTGCGCTTCGAAGAACATTGGCCCGCGGAGATCCTGCTGCATGGCAAGAACAGCGGGGTTGAAGCGTTCCAGATGTCCAGGCTGGAGGATGCATCCGTGACGATCCGCAAGCGCGATCATCTGATCGGCCTCGGCGAGGGTTGCCGCCAGTGGCTTCTCCACCAGGCAGTGAATGCCGGCAGAGAGCAGCTCGGAGGCTACGGCACAGTGATGCACGGTGGGCACGGCGACGATGGCAGCGTTCAGTGTGGGACAGGCCGAGAGCGCCGCATCGAGCGTGGGATAGACGGGAATCGAATACAGCCGTACAACCTCGTCGGCGCGGACGGGATCGGGCTCAACGGCAGCAACGAGCTCAGCCTGCGGCAGTTCGTGCAGGACGCGCAGATGATTGCGGCCGAAGGCTCCGGCACCGACGACGGCAATGCGGACGGGCTGGGAGGAAGTGGACAATCAGTTGCCGCCGACGACGACCAGGCAACGGCTGTAGAGCTCGAGAAGCTGGTTGACCTGATCCTCAGGCTTGGCTGCAGGCGTGCTGCTGAAGCCGGTGGAGGGTGCTACTGGACGCCCGAAGCTGGTCGAAGTGGCAACAAACTTCAGCAGATCGAGGGCAATATCCTCGTTGCGGCGCGCGCCGGAGATGGCAGTTTCCTTTTCCATGGTGCATTTCCTTCCTGAACAGAGGATGTTGGCCCAAATGCAGCAGAGTCCACATCCAGTATGCCATTGCCATTGCAGGAGCAGCAGCGCGGCTCCTGCTGCGCTACAGTCGAACGCTAAGCTCCCTTGGATCGCGCGCGAGTCGGGGGAATACCGGGGCGGGCAGCGCCGTGGCGAACAGCATTTGCGTGTGCTCGTGTGTGGCAAAAAAGACACAGCTCCTCGGAGCGTATGCGGGCGTAAGCTGAGAGACGGCTATCTGTTATGGGCCGCCGAGGGTTACCGGGCCGGTTGCCGTTGCGGCAGGAGGGGGCAGGGTATTGCTGGAACAGACGATCGAGCAGGAGCTGGAGTTCAGCGGCGTGGGCCTGCACTCGGGAGCGGCGGTGCGGATGCGGCTGGTGCCGGCTCCGGCAGGCTCAGGAATTGTCTTTCGGCGGACTGACCTGGAGGGCTTTGAGATCGCAGCAACGGGGCGGAATGTGGCCCGGGTGAGCTATGCGACGAGCCTGATGCGGCAGGGCGTGCTGATCTCGACGACCGAGCACCTGCTGTCAGCACTGATTGGGTTGGGCATAGACAACGTGATCGTGGAACTGGACAACCTGGAGCTGCCGATTCTGGATGGAAGCGCGCTGCCGTATGTGGAGGCGATTGTGGCCTGTGGACTACGGCGACAGCGGCGGAAGCGAGAGTATCTGCGCGTGCTGAAGGCTGTGGAAGTCCGCGATGGGGAGAAGTTTATCGGGGTCTATCCCGGAACGGGCTATCGGATTGCCTATGAGATCGACTTTCCGGCGCCGATTGGCAAGGACTCGTTCACGGTGGATCTGGCCACCGAGACCTACGGGACGGAGATTGCGCCTGCGCGGACCTTTGGCTACAAGGCGGACGAGGAAAAGCTCCGGAATATGGGACTGATTCGCGGCGCGGGGCCGGAGTGCGCGATTCTGGTGACAGAGACGGGAGTGGAAAACGGGCCGCTGCGTTTTGCCAACGAGTTTGTGCGGCACAAGGTGCTGGACCTGATCGGAGACCTGGCGCTGGCGGGTCGCCGGATTGAAGGCCATGTGGTGGCGCAGCGGGCCGGACACGCGATGCATACAGCGCTGGTCCAGCGACTGCTGAAGGATCGGTCGGCGTGGGAGCTGGCCTGCCAGACGGCGTGAAAAGCGGATGATGAGAAACAGGATGCGGGCAGCCCCAAGGGGCTGCCCGCAGTGTTTTGGGCTCAGGCGAAGACGATGCACATGGGCCGCGGACAGGGAACGGAGTGGGCCGTGTTGGCCAGCCGTCCCGAGGCCGGGTCGCGGGCGATGACGCTGAGCTGGTCAGAGTCCTGATTGGCGACGAGAATCCAGCGCTCGGTGGGATCAAGCCGGAAGTTGCGCGGGGTTTTGCCGCCGGTGGTGGAGCGGGGATCGGAGTCAAAGGCGGTAAGCTTGCCAGTGGCCGGGTCAATGTGGCAACTGAAGAGAAAATTGTTGCCACGGTTGGCGAAGTAGGCAAAGCGACCGTCGCGGGTAAGCACCGTGTCACAGCCGGTGGAGGTGAGCGGCGCGGAGTTGGGAGGAAGCAGCGGGAAGACCTGAATGGGCGTGAGACTTCCCCAGGAGGGGTCGTAGCGGAGTACGGTTACGGTGGAGTCAATCTCGTCCATGCAGTAGGCAATGTGGCCGTTGGGATGGAAGTGGAGGGTGCGCGGCCCCGCACCGGGATGCAGATCGCACTGTCCGCTGGGGGTAATCTGGGCGTCGACAACGTTCAGGCGGTAGCTGTGGATGCGGTCCCAGCCGAGATCGTTGACAAAGGCGTATTTGTTATCCGGAGAAAAGCTGGCGAAGTGAGCGTGAGCGGATTCCTGGCGGCTGGGCACGGGAGCCTTACCCGCCGGGTACCCATCGTAGTGCTCGCTCCAGGTGGCCGGGGTCAGATGACCATCATTGGAGGCAAAGCTGGCCACACTGCCGCCACCGTAATCGACGGAGACAACGACGTGGCCGGTCTGGTCGACGGCGCACTGGGTGGTGCCGGCACTGGCGGAGTTGACCTGGGAGAGCAACTGGAGCTGGAAGCCGTGCTTGTTGTCGCGCAGCCGGAAGCTGGACACGGCTCCGGTGGGCTGACCCTGGAACTGTGCCAGCTCACTGGCAACGTAGAGATATTTGCCGTCAGGCGAAGGTTCAAGCCAGGTGGAATCCGGCAGAGTGGCAGCGAGCACCGGTGCGCCGAGGGTGCCGGTGGTGGCATCCCAGGGATAGGTGAGGATGGAGCCGGAAGGACCCAGCGGGCCGTTGGTGCCCTTGCCGGTTCCCACGAGGATGCGGGTGGCATTGCGAGGAGCGTGAGAGTAGGCCGAGGCAAAACGGGCAAGCGGAGCGGCAGCAAGAGTGGCAGCGGCGGAACGGGCAAGAAACGCCCGACGCGTGGAGACGCGGGAAGAAAGGGTTTTCATCTCGGCAGGAATTGTCGCCGATCAGGGGCAGGTTGCGCCAGTTTCGGGAAAAGCGATTTTTCAAGAGGTGTTCGAAGGAACAATGGTGCACGAAATTGCGGCCTTGACGACCGGGCCACCGCAGAAAAACCAAGCCCTGCGAGTGGTCGCAGGGCTTGGTGTGGGTCGGAATGACGCACGGTCAGGATGTGGAGTCTGTCGTTTCCTGCATGTGTCGTGTGAAGACTTTGTCGACAACCTTCTCAACATCGGCAAGGAAGAAGCTGTGTTGCGGCTCGGGAACGGCAACCTGGGCCTTGGTGCCAAGAGCCGAGGCAATCTGGCTCCAGCGATAGACCGGAGACTCGGCCGGAAGCGTGACCGGACGCGGCAGCGGCTCGGGGAGATAGGCGTAGATAATCCAGGTAACCATCATCACGTAAGAACATGCCGCAACCAAATCGGAAAGAATTTGATTCGATACCAAATTCATCTGGACTTGTACTATCTGAAGAATTGAACCCAAGCTACTCAAAACGAATCCGCCCACTATCCCAAAGACTTTGCTTCGCCAAGGCAAGCCCATAGAGCGCACAAGGTAGCAGAGCATGGCAGCAACGCATACGCTCACTGTTTCCACAGCACGCATTGTGTTGAGCCCAGCACGTGCCCAGAAATCATGTCCGGCATTTGAATTGCCAATTGTGGAGAGCGTGAGAACGACCATGATGACAACAATCCAAGCGAATATGGCTTTACTCCAACGCGAAAAGCCAGTGAACGGGACTGTCGCCTTACGGTATACCTCGTAAAACAACTTGAACTCGAACCCCACCTGAGCGAAGTAGGTAAGGTAAAACAGAATAAAATAAGCCGTCCTCATCGGCGATGTTGGGAAACGAGCAAGAAGCATGAAAGCGCTCAAGATCAAGATGTCCGATACAAACCGGATCAGACCAAGATTAGAAACCGTTTTCCAGATGTACTTGCGCTCTCCTGTCCTATAGATCACTCCAATAAGAGCAGCAAATACGATATCCAGCAGGAATCCCAAAAATTGTCCGGCTGTAAGGTGCATACTAGCCCGCCTCCAACTTCAAGTAGAGACAGCATACACCCAAACACGATGAATAAAAGTTAATCAAATAGAA
>JAKBAG010000129.1 GCA_021809235.1 Acidobacteriota bacterium | reverse complement strand
CTGTGCGCAGATTCTTTACCAAGCCGTGAGTATTTACTGGCGCGCCAGGTATCTGCTCCGCGTCAAAGGCCACGCAAATTCTGCTATGCAGCGCCAGATCGTCCGTCTTGCGCTGCCTGGAGCACCGGGATCGATCTTTTATGCACTGCAGGGGCAGATCATGCTACTGCTGGTGGTACTTCTTGGTCGCAGCACGACCAGCATCGCCAATCTCGGCGCACTTGCCCGTCTTGGGCAGATTCTTGTCCTCTTTCGCTTGATCAACCCGGTCTTTGTCGAGCCATTCTTTGCCCGTCTGCAGAGTAAGCAGGTACTTCCCCGATACCTTCTTTCACTCGCGATTGGCATCACAGGATTAGGCCTGTTATCTGGCTCCGGCTTTTTACTCCCTCAGGCATACCTATTTCTCCTGGGGCCTCACTACGAGGGACTCCGACTCGAAGCCGGCCTGGTTATTCTCGGATCCAGCATCAACTTTCTAGCGGAATACATGCAGACAATCCACCTCTCCCGCCGATTCGTTTACTGGTGGAGTAATATCTCAAATATTGTTGCAATCCTCTCCATCCAAATACTCTTTCTATGGCGCTTTGACG
Source organism: Acidobacteriota bacterium (assembly GCA_021809235.1). Taxonomy (GTDB): domain Bacteria; phylum Acidobacteriota; class Terriglobia; order Terriglobales; family Acidobacteriaceae; genus Acidicapsa. The sequence goes on along the minus strand of JAKBAG010000129.1, from coordinate 7,943 downwards.
TCAGTCGGTTACGGATCGTGCTCCTGATGAATGTTGCATCCGTTTCGGCATCCTTGTTCATTCAGATTCTGACTGGCATCTACGGCTTCACCTTTGGACCGCAGAAAATGCATACTGGACATAATCTCCCTCTTCCCGAACCACAGTGAGTCCTTAGTTTCTGCCGACCCGATCCCCCATCATGGATACTACTGCGCTTTACCGATAGTCCGATCCTGATAAGCCTTCTGCAGAATGAAGAATGCCTGCTTCTTCTGCCCCTGGTCGCTGATTAACCCCTTGCGATTGAAGCCATCCTGAATCCCCGGCAGCACGCGTACCGGCGAGCGGAAGTCCATCAGCACCCACGGACTCATCCCGCGCAGCTGGCCGATCTTGTTCAACATCACGAGTTGATGCTGGTAAACATTGGCCTGGTACTCCTCTGTCCAGCGATCATCCGGACCACCATGCAGACCCGCCTTGGCTCCCGCGCCAAACTCGCTCATAATGAGCGGTTTCTGGTAGGCAATCTGCCAGGTGATCTTATCGATATCCTCCGGGTGGCGCTCATACCATCCGATGTATTCATTGGTGCCGATCACATCGAGCGCTGCGCCCAGCGGATCATCCACAATCTTGCTGTCTCCCTGGCTGCGAACCAGCAACGCAGCCGTAATCAACCGCGTCGGATCGAGCGCTCGTGCATGGTTCGCTAGCGAGGTGATGAACTTCGTACGCACATCATAGCTCGGCGTCTCGTTGGCCATGGACCACAGAATGATCGATGCATGATTGCGGGAGGTGTTGATCTCTTCATCCAGCTGGTTCTGTGCATTGGCATAGACCGCAGGATTGTCAAACTGCAATGCCCAGTAGACCGGATTCTCAGCCCACACCATAAGCCCCAGACGATCCGCCGTATGCAACATGGCTTCATCGTGCGGATAGTGCGCCAGCCGAACGTAGTTGCAGCCAAGCTGCTTGGCCCAGCCGAGAAGAATTGCGGCATCCTTGTAACTATAGGCGCGTCCCGTGCGATAGGGCGCCTCGGCATGAATCGACACCCCGCGCAAAAAGACCGGCTTGCCATTGAGCAGAATCTCGGTTCCACGGACCTCGATGGTGCGGAAGCCAATCTCATCCTGCAGGGAATCGCTCCCTGCAGTCAGTCTCACGCGATACAGCGTCGGGGACTCCGGCGACCATAGCTTAAGCCCCGCAGGATGAAACGAGATCGTTGCCCGTCCCTGGTCATCTACTGTCCCGGTGGTGCTGGCGTGCAACTCGGGAATGCTGACCTCCACTGCATCTCCCGGCTTTGCGTCCACCACATGTACCCAGCCGTCCACTTCGCTGCGGTCGCCACGATTCAGATGCAGATCATACTGATCAATGAAGGACTGCGGCAGATCAATCAATCCAATCTCGCGCGTCAGTCCACCGTAGTTGAACCAGTCAGTCTTCAGCGTCGGCACACCATCGGCATGACGCGTATCGTCCACCACGGCAACGATGAAATTGTGTCCATTCACCAGAGCCGGCGTCACTTCACACGCAAACGCCGTAAAGCCCCCCGTGTGCTCGCAGATCCGTTTCCCGTTCACCCAGAAGATGGATTTGTAATTCGCAGCACCCACACGCAGAAAGACCCGCGAGTGTGGCTTCACCACGTAGTCGAAGTCCTTCTCGTACCACATCGGCCCTTCGTACAAAAACAGCTCCGGATCCTGTGTATTCCAGTCTCCCGGCACATGCAGCAGAGGAGACTTCGCAAAGTTATAGTCAATCGGAAATGGATCCCCCGGCTTGGCCTGCATATTCATGAACCAGCCGCGCTTGCTCTCGTGTCCGTGGAAGTCGTACAACCCAGCGAAATAGGGATCCGGTATGGAGTGCCATGCGCCATTGAGCGAGAATGCTGGACGTTCATCCCCGCCCGTCAGCACGATGGGGTGCGTATTGGTATCAGAGCCGACAGGCTGTGATTGGGCATGGCCGGGCAGAATACAAAGCCCTCCTGCAACAAACAGGCACACCAGTGACCGGAGTGGTTTTCCAACAGGCAATCGAAGCGACCGAGGCATACAACACCTTCCGATGGAGGATTTTCTGCGTGCCGCAGACGCGGTGCAGCGAGCGAACCCATCCTACATGCCTGCTCCATTCCAAGGCAAAAAACAAGGGCTGGATTCCCATCGAATCCAGCCCCTGCATGCTGTTTGCGGCAACTTCAGTCTCCGTCGCCGTCATCGTCTCCACCATAGCCGTAACCATCCCCACCGTAAGGGCCATAACCTGGCACGTACCCGGGGCCTCCCATGTACTGCACATGGACATACACGCCTAGGCGGGGATTATAGGCCAGGTACCAACCGGCATGATCCTGGTCGGGATAGAGCGCAATATCATCGTCCTCCCAGTTCCAGTTATTGCAATAACCCCAGTCATCGGGAGCTACGCTGAAGTAATTGCCGCCAAACCAGAAACGGCCCGGACCGCCGCCTTCAATGCGCCATATGTGGCGCGGACCAAAGCCACCACGCCATCTTCCATACTCAAACGGATGATCCATGTGGTAGCCACCAAATCCAGGCCCCATGTCATGGCCCACCCAATCCGCACGGCCGCCACGCCAGTCCACATGGGGTGCATCCGGATGACCAAATCCATCGGCAAAGTTTCTTCCCGGACCGCCACGGAACGGTTGTCCATGGAAGGGCATGGGTCCTCGCTCCGGTGGGCGCATGGGCCTCCAGTTACCGTGCGGTTCGGCAAGCAATGCCAGCGGTGTGGCCAGCAAGAGTACCAGTGCCGCGATCGTCGTTCTCATAACAAGCCTCTGCGTGCCGGGAGCCTCATACCTTCCTGCATCCGTGCACCTGTTGTCTGCTGAAACCCGAAATATCCCGCCGAGTTGCACACGCACACTCAGGCAGTTACCGGCTGGCGCTTCCAGGCATAGAGCGGAAAGCGATTCGCCAGCTCCGTCACTTCGCCGTGAATCCGCGCCAGTGCGGCATCGTCGGTGCGATGCTCCAGTGCCTTTGCAATCCATCGCGCGATCTGCCGCATCTCGTCTTCGCCCATTCCGCGCGTGGTCAGCGCCGGAGTACCGATGCGAATGCCGGAGGGCTTGAGCGGCGGATTCGTATCGTAGGGAATCGCATTCTTGTTCACGGTGATCCCGGCCTTGCCCAGCGCCAGTTCCGCCTCCGAGCCCAGCATGCCACGCGCAAACACGTCCACCAGCATCACATGGTTGTCCGTGCCACCGGAGATGATCCGGAAACCAGCCTCCTGCAGCGCTGCTGCCAGCACGCGTGCATTGGCCACCACGCGATGTGCATAGTTGGCAAAGCCCGGATCCAGCGCCTCCTTGAAGGCCACTGCCTTGGCCGCAACAATATGCACCAGCGGACCACCCTGCTGCCCTGGAAAGACGGCGCGGTCAATCGCAGCAGCCAACTCCTGTCCACAGAGAATCAGTCCGGAACGGGGCCCGCGCAGCGTCTTGTGCGTGGTTGTCGTCACGATCTGCGCATACGGTACCGGGGAAGGATGTGCGCCACCTGCCACCAGTCCGGCAATATGCGCCATGTCGATCAGCAGCTTCGCGCCCACCCTGTCGGCAATCTGACGCATGCGTGCAAACTCCCAGATGCGCGAGTAGGCACTGGCGCCACCAATAATAAGCCGCGGCTTTTCACGCTCGGCAATCGCTTCCAGCTCGTCATAGTCGATCGTCTCGGTATCCTTGCGCACACCATAAAACACAGGCCGGAACTGCTTGCCGCTGAAGCTGAGCTTGTGGCCATGCGTCAAGTGTCCACCATGGGCAAGATCAAGTCCCAGAATCGTGTCGCCATGCTCCAGCACTGCCATATATGCTGCCGCATTCGCCTGAGAGCCGGAGTGTGGCTGCACATTTGCATGCTCGGCACCAAACAACGCCTTGGCCCGGTCGCGAGCCAGATTCTCCACAATATCCGTAAACTCGCAGCCGCCGTAGTAGCGCTTGCTCGGATAGCCTTCCGCATACTTGTTCGTAAAGACGCTTCCCGCTGCCTCCAGCACGGCCTCAGAGACAAAGTTCTCGCTGGCAATCATCTCCAGCCCTTCGTGCTGACGCTGAAGTTCGTGATCGAGTGCGGCGGCGACTTCAGGATCAGCCTGAGCCAGGGAAAGGGCAAACGTGGCAGGGATGCGGTCGGTCATACCAGTATTTTATGCGCTTTTTCGCTCAGTGCGCATCGCAGTGGCATCGGGATTCCCCATCCCCTTCGCAGGGGGACACTCGGATGCCAGGCTGCGGAAAGCGCGATAGACAAACGAGCCCAGGTACCAGCCGTCCATATACTGAAACGGCGTCTCTCCGGTCGTGTAGTGGCCACAGGGCAACTCCCTGCGCTCAAAGCGAATGGCGTGCTCATCAAACGAGCGCAGGACCTCCAGCGAATACTCCAGCGGAAAGGTCAGATCGTAGCGGGCGTAGACCAGCAGAACCTGCTTGGCCGTCTCGGATACCTCGCATGCATCCCGGCTATGGCTGGCAAACTTCGCATAGTAGTGCATGGGGCTGATGCCTGCCCACAACTGGCGGAGATCCTCCTGCTGCAGACCGGCATCCTCCAGCCCCTGTCGGATGTGGCGCGTACTTTGTCCCGTCCACACCACATCCCCGAAGGCAGCCGAGGCGTGGTTGAAGGCATTCACGCGCAGCCGCGGATCGTGCGCGCTGGCCAGAAAGGCATAGCAGCTGCCCAGGCTCGTGCCCAGCACGCCGAACTGCTCATAGCCCTGCGCCTCCAGCCAGTCCAGACAGCAGCGAATATCGACCACCGCCTGCTGCGTGGCGGCCAGCGTGCGTCCGATATTGGCGCTCACCGCATAATCGGCCCGCTCCAGCTCAGCCGGACGTCGGATGTCGTGAAAGGGCTTGGACAGCCGAAGCGCCGAAACCCCGAAACGATTGAAGATGGAGCACAGCGCATTGTGGCTCAGCGCATCCGCATTCCACTGCGGCAGCACGATCATTGCCTGTCGCGGTTTGCCCGGCTTCGGCTCAGCCGGGAACCAGCGGGCATTTACCGTGTCGTTTTCTGGATAAGGTGTGCGTACCGGCGAGGTAAAGCGCAGAAACTGAGCCGGTTGTAGCCTGCCCTGCCTCGCCTTCTGCTCCATCCGCTCGGCTTTGCGCAGCGTCTCCGGACGCACATTGGTGGGGAAAAGCCGGGGTGCGCGTTCCTCCAGCCGGAAATCGGTCGGCATCCGATAGCCAAAAAACCGGTCGCTGTCAGCCAGAATCTCCCGATTCACCGCCTGCATCAGCGCCTTGGCAAGAGCTTCCTGGCCTGGCTGGTGAGCGGCATCTCTCTGCGCATCCAGCAGGCGGCGAGCCTCAGCCGCCAGACCCACTTCGTGCAGATACGGCAACAGCCAGTCAAAGCCCCACTCCAGCGGACGCACAATCCGGTTCTGATCCCGGGTGGTCAGCCGTGTTTCCCAGTCATACATCCAGCGCGCATAAAGCTTTTTCAGCATGAAACTTCAGTCTATCAGCGCGGCATTTAGCCCATGGCAATCCGCGGTACCCGCGCCGTGATCGACGTCAGAACCTCCCACGGAATGGTGCCGGCCCATCGGGCATGGTCCAGCGCGGTAATGGTTTGCCCGCCCTGGCTGCCCAGCAAAATCACTTCCGCACCCTCGGCCAGAGCCTCCGCGTCAATCCGGCTGACATCCACCACCGCCTGATCCATGGAAATGCGCCCGACATACGGCGCCCGTTCCCCGGCAATCAGCGCATGCCCCGCCGAAGACACCCTGCGGCTCAATCCATCCGCATATCCCACAGCCAGCAGCGCCAGATGCATCGGCGCATGCGCCCTGAAGCTGGCGTTATAGCCGACCGCCGTCCCAACCGGAACACGTCGCAGACTGGTGATCCGCGTTCTCCAGCTCAGTACCGGACGAAGCTCCCGCACCATCTTCGCACAGCCTTCCGGCTCTACCGGATCAAACTCCGGAGTAACACCATAGAGCCCGATCCCGGGGCGCAACAGCAGCCGCATCCCGTGCCCGGCAGCCATCCCCATCAGGGACTCACGCACGGTCCGGTCCAGCAGCGCCGCTGAATTCCCAACGCTCAACCACAGCGGAGCCGGCTTACCGTTTTTCTGCAGCCATTGGCACACCTGTTGCAGCCCCGCGGCAAGCCGCTCCAGCTGGCTGCCCGTGGCCGCGCGATCCATCTCGTCGGCCGCGTAGAGATGCGTCATCACCCCATCCACCGTCACGGCCGGAAACTCACCCAGTGACGACAACAGCTCCTGCAGGCCATCCGGAGAAACACCCTGCCGGCTCATGCCCGTATCCAGCTCCAGATGCACCGCCAGATGGCTGCGGCCCGCCTGCTGAGCGCCGCGTTGCAACTCCTCCAGATGACTCCGCTGCCAGACGGCACAAACAAATCCATGACGCGCTACCGCAGGACCATCCCCCGGAAACGGACCGCTCAAGACCAGAATTCGGTTGTCTTTCTCCGGTTCGGCACAGCAGGCAGCAGCCGCCAGTGCTTCGTCTGTGGAGGTCACGGCCAGCCACTCCGCCCCGGACCTGCGCAGCGCAGGAGCGCAGATGGCCAGCGAGTGGCCATAGGCATCCCCCTTCACGATGGATGCAAGCGTGGCACCATCCGCCAGGCTCCGCATACGCTGCAGGTTACCAGTCAAAGTGGCGCAATCAATCTCTGCCCAGCAGGGACGTGTCAGCATCAGGGAATCCACGTCTTATCTTAACCGTCCCGCTCCGGCGCGGCCTGATCCTGGCACGGTCCGACCTCCGCACGGCCTAATCCCGCACGGCCCAATTCTGGATGTCTCAATCCCTGGCCACCACTCGAAACCCGTGCCCACCTGGTATCCACCCCAGCGCAATCAGAGGACAGGTGCCGTCCACTCTTCCAACTGCCGCTTCAACTCGGTCATGAAGCGCCCCGCATCCGCACCATCGATGATCCGATGGTCGATACCCAGGCAGTAGTGCTGAACCGAGCGGATGGCAATCGTGTCATTGCCTTCGGCATCGGTCAGAACCACCGGAGCCTTCTTCAGCCCTCCAATGGCCAGAATCGCCGACTCCGGCTGATTCAGGATCGGTGTGCCAAACTCTTCGCCAAACAGCCCGGAGTTGGTTAGGGTAAACGTGCCACCAGCTACCTCTTCCGGCTTCAGCTTTTTGCTGCGCGCCCGCTCGGCAAGATCGGCAATCGCCCGCGCCAGCTCCGCAAACGACATCCGGTTCGCCTGATGCACGACCGGCACAATCAGCCCCCAGTCCAGCGCCACTGCAATCCCCAGATTCACGCTGCCGTGGTACTGGATGGCATCGCCATCTACCGCAGCATTCAGCACCGGATAGCGCCGCAGTGCGGCAATCGCTGCAGACGCCACAAACGGCATATACGTCAGTCGCACCCCATGCCGAGATTCAAAAGTAGCTTTCTCGCGCTCGCGCAAACGCACAATGCGTGTCATGTCGATGCGAAAGACCGTATGCGCATGAGCGCTGGTCCGCCGACTGGCCACCATGCGCTCGGCAATCATGGCGCGCATCCGCGACATCGGCACACGCTGCTCCACCAGCTCCGGAGCTGCTTCCTGCCCGGTAGAGACTGACGGCGATGCCAGGTATGCCAGCAGGTCATCGCGGGTGATGCGCCCAGCCGAGCCCGTACCCCGCACGCGCTGCAGATCGACACCGCGCTCCTTGGCCATACGCCGCACCAGCGGCGAGGAGCGCAGGCGCTGCTCGGCAGGAGGCTCCACTGTGGCCACCATCGGCCTGGAAGTTGCAGGGTTGGAAGCTACTGCCGCCACCGGAGCCGCAGGCGCTACTGGAGGCGAAACCCGCGCCTGGCTCTCTGCTTTCGGTTGCGTCGCTGCCACAGGGGAAGCTACCGT
>JAKBAG010000128.1 GCA_021809235.1 Acidobacteriota bacterium | reverse complement strand
CAGCGCCTTCAATCTCGGAGACTTCCTGCTTTGGGATGCTGGTTTCTGTACTCAGCGGCTGATTCGTCTCCTTGGCACGGATTCCCTGAATCTGCTGGATCGCTGCCTCGTTGCCCGGATCCACGGCCGTTGCATGCAGATATTCCACCAGCGCTGCCTGCGTATCTCCTTGCTGCATCAGTTTATTGCCGCGCGTCACATGCCAGGTAGAGTCCGTCTGCACCAGGCGCAGATAAGCCGTGCGCGTGCGCAGGTTCTGAGGATCCTTCTGATAGGCCTTCTTGAAGAATTCATACGCAGCATCGTAATCTTCTCTCGCCTCAGCAGCTTCGCCTTTTTTCATCAGGCTGTGTACAGAATCCCCGCCACGCGCGTGGGCTGCAGGTGCAGAGGCCAGCATCGCCCCCAGAAGGAGGCTTCCCATCACTCCGGACGCACCCCATCCGGTTCCTGTTACGCGGCAAAAAAACCCTCTGCGATTCATCCATCCCCTACTGTTCTGCTGATGCCTCATTCTAGCAAAGCCCTTCCATCCACACCTCTTGCCTCTGCACTCGCCCCATCCGTTCTTCCTGCCAAACTGCGATACCATCAAAGGTAGGTACCCACCGATCATGCCCCGCCAGTCCACACACGTCATCGCTCAGCCGGTCAAGACCGCGACTAAGCCGCAGCGGCCGCGCGATCCCGTGGCCAGCGGTGAACGCGATGCCGCACAGAACCGCAGCGCCGCGTTTCACTATTTTCTGCTGGAAAAGGTAGAGGCCGGAGTCGCACTGCGCGGCACCGAGGTCAAATCCATCCGCCAGGGGCAGGCCAACCTCAAGGACGCCTACGGCCTGATCAAGGACGGGGAAGCCTTTCTGCTCAACGTGCATATTGGACCCTACTCCCACGGCAACATTGCCAACCACGACGCGCTGCGCACCCGTAAGCTCCTGCTCCATAAGGAGGAGGTGCGCCGCCTACTGGGAAAGACGCAGATCAAAGGCCATACGCTCATCCCTACCCGACTCTATTTCCGCAATGGACGGGTGAAGTGTGAACTGGCCGTGGCCAAAGGCAAGCAGGACTGGGATAAGCGAGAAACGGAAAAGCGTCGCGAAGCCGATCGGGAATCCCGGGCTGCAATCAATGCAAGCAAGCATCGTGCCAGCCGGTAGTTGCCCTGCCGGACCCCTCCAGTGCGATCATTCCCGCCCGGATGCGATAATTCCGGTATGAAAATGCATCTCGTTTCTCTGCAACTCTCCGGGCTGGCCACAGAACTTCTGGCCGTTGCCGTGGTCGATGATCAGACATCCAAGGACAAGAACGCGAAACCGCAGCCCGTCCTGCTCACCACCGATCCTGCCATCCAGGCCGCAGCGGCTGGCGTTTTGTCCTCGGGAGAATTCAAGGCTTCGGCCAACGAGACACTGCTGCTCCACACTCCAGGTGGACTGGCAGCCAGCCGCCTTCTATTGGTCGGATTGGGCAAGCGTTCCCGCGTTACTCCGCACACACTGCGCAACGCAGCCGGCACTGCTGTCCGATTCTGCAAACCGCGCTCCCTGCGTTCCTTGGCATTCAGCCTACCCGCAGGCCTGGAAGGCCTGGATGCTGCAGCCGTGGCACGCGCAGCCACAGAAGGCGCACTTCTCGCCGATTTTGATCCGGACACCTACCGCTCGGACCGCAAGGATCAAAGCCTAGCTGACTGCACCCTGGTTGCATCTGCAGATACACACTCCGCCGCACAGGCGGGCTTGGAGGAGGGTATCCATTTTGCTGAAGCGCAGAACTTTACCCGTGTGCTTGTCAATGACCCGCCAAACGTACTCACACCCACGGTTCTAGGACAGCGAGCGGCTGAAATGGCGAGGGCAGCCGGACTCAAGTGGGAGGTCTATTCCACCGAAAAGCTGCAGGAATTGAAGATGGGCGCATTCTGGTCCGTCGCCAAGGGATCGGAAGAACCTCCGGCACTTATCGTTCTCACCTATGAGCCGGAAGGGTACAATCCGGCCACCTATAACGGCCCCGTGCTCGGACTCGTGGGCAAAGGCATCACCTTCGACACTGGTGGCATCTCCATCAAGCCAGCCGACGGCATGGAAAAGATGAAATATGACATGGCAGGCGCAGCCGCCATGCTCGGCGCCATGCATGTCATTGCCCGCATCAAGCCTGCTGTCAAGGTCATCTGCGTCGTCTGTTCTGCGGAAAACATGCCCGACGGCAAGGCCTACAAGCCGGGAGATATCGCCATCTCCATGCCGGACGGGGACAAGCCCGGCAAATCCATTGAAATCATCAACACCGACGCCGAAGGCAGGCTGGTTCTGGCCGATGGTCTCACCTATGCCCGCCAGCTTGGCTGCACCCACCTTATTGACGCCGCCACCCTGACCGGGGCCTGTGTCGTCGCCCTTGGCATGGTCCATGCCGGAGCCTTCAGCAATGACGATCCCACCTTCAACCGCTTCCAGGCTGCTGCCGAGAAGACTGGGGAAAAATTCTGGCGGTTGCCGCTCGGAGACGAGTACTTTGATTTGATCCGCAGCGACATTGCCGACATCAAGAACACCGGTGGACGCTGGGGCGGAGCCGTTACCGCGGCAGAATTTCTCAAGGTCTTCGTTGCGGATACCCCCTGGATTCACCTTGACATCGCTGGAATGGCCTGGATTGAAGACAGTCGCTCCTCCATCGCCAAAGGTCCCAGCGGCGTCGCTGTTCGCACCATTGCCGAGTGGGTTCGCAGTTTCGCCTCCTGATTCACGGCGTTCGTTCCATACGGGCAGGGTGTGCATACTCCCTGCCCGTATTTGCTCCGGAAAGGCTTCCTTATGCCTGATACCTTCCAGCACCGCCTGTTTACCGTATTTGCCTCGCTTGTCGGCCTGGTTATCTCCGCCGTTCTGCTCTGGATTGGTCGAGTCATCTTCCTCCTGCTCTTTGCAGCAATCATTGGAGCCACGCTACTCTACGCCGTCTCCCATATCCTCAGCCAGCGCCTGCGACTGCCTCGCGGCCTTTCACTCCTTCTTTTTCTGATCGTACTGGGTAGTTTTGCCACAGTTATTCTCTGGCTGCAGGGGCCTAATGTGCTACAGCAGTTCACCCAGTTGGAGAGTGATCTTCCCGTCGCCTTTCATCACATCCGCGCTGAAGTCCAGCACACGACATGGGGTAACTGGCTACTGGCGCAGTCGCCCGATGCCGATCAGCTCACCACAGGGGCGCGCTTTGCTATCACACGCATTGGTGGTATTGTGCTGACCTCGGCCACAGCCATTGGCGGGCTTGCCTTCACGCTGCTGCTCAGCCTTTACCTGGCCGCAGAACCCTTGCTCTACTACCGCGGACTGCGTAACCTCTTTCCGCAAAAGATGCGGCACGTGCTTGATGCATGTACCGCCAGCATCCGTCGTACGCTGCTCTGGTGGATTCTCGCCAAACTGCTTTCGATGACCGTGGTCGGAATTCTCATCGGACTGGGACTCTGGATGATTGGCGTACCGCTGCCAAGCCTGCTTGCCTTGATCGCAGCCATGCTCACTTTCATTCCCAATGTGGGCCCACTGATCGCACTGATCCCGGCCGTGCTCCTTGGCCTGGCAAAATCACCCATGACAGGCGTACTTACGCTTGTCGTCTTCGGCATAGTCTTCCTGCTGGAAGGCTATCTGGTCACTCCGCTACTGGAGCGAAATCTTGTTCGCCTTCCCCCAGCGCTCACGTTGCTACTCCAGCTTCTGCTGGCGGCACTGGCTGGGCCGGTCGGCGTGGCGCTGGCTGCACCCATTGCGGCTGTAGCCATTGCTGTCTGCGGAGTTCTGCTGCGCGAATAAGCTTAAGCCTAACGCCACGATCATCCCAGTTACTTCTGCCTCTTTCACAAACTCCATTTTTCAGAAGAAGCCAGCGAACCTCCCGACAGTCACCTTCTACCCCATAGCTAGCCTGAGTGCACGGCTCCACATCCCTGCCGCAAACTTCCCTATTGCCAAAAGCGATGGGGCGACGCGTAGTGTGCGCGTCGCCCCATCGTCTTGCTGGATTATTTCCTTCTATCAGCCTATTCGGGCAGCACCTTTGTGCCTTCCACAGTGACAGTGCGGCTTAACGTCTGGGCACCGGTGCCAGGCTGGCCACCACCTACACTAATCGTGTAGGTACCGGCAGGAATCTCCGGCTCACCCTCCGTCGTCACCATGTTCATGTCCCGGCCATCCAGGGCAAACTCCACCTGCCTGGTCTGTCCGGCAGCCAGATGCACACGCTGGAAGCCACGCAGCGCCTTCAACGGAGCACCGGCCACATTCGGGAAGCTCAGATACAACTGCGCCACTTCATCTCCATCACGCTTGCCAGTATTCGTGACAGATACCTTCACCAGAACCGGATCGCCTGCCTTCACCGGAGTGGACGGCACCTGCAGATCACTGTAGGAGAAGGTGGTGTAGCTCAGTCCGTAGCCGAACGGATACAGTGGCTTACCCGTAAAGTAGCGGTAGGTCCGATCCTTCATCGAGTAATCCTCAAACTTGGGTAGTTGATCGATACCTGTGTAGAAGGTCACAGGCAGACGGCCCGCAGGATTGTTCCAGCCGGACAGTGTCTGCGCCACAGCCAATCCACCCTTTTCTCCCGGATACCATGCTTCCAGAATTGCGTTGGCATGTTCCTTGGCCCAGTTCACGCTCAGCGCGCTGCCGTTCACCAGGACCACAACCAGAGGCTTTCCGGTTGTCGAAAGCGCCTCCAGAAGGTCCTCCTCCGGCTTGGGCAGATCAATGCTGGTGCGGTCGCCTCCGAGGAACCCAGGCTCGTTCACCTTCATCTCCTCGCCTTCCAGTTCGCTGGTAATGCCCACGACAGCCACAATCACATCCGCCTTCTTGGCAGTTGCAATCGCATCTGGCTGCGGCGTCATATCTACCTTCGACCACATCAGACGTGCCATGGCATTCGGATTTGTTCCTTGTGCATAATCCACAGCAAGAGCGTAGGCTTTACCCCTCTCCAGGTGGATGCGGCCCAGCTTAGTATCTGCACGACGCGAACCGAAGTCCGAGGTTACGTCCTTGCCATCGACCTGCACACGGAAGTAGCCATTCGCCGTCATACCCAGGTTGTAATCGGCTGTCTCCTGTACTTTGAGCGTTGCCGTCCAGTGCAGTGCCACCGGAACGGTCACATCTTCTGGAATCTCCACTTTGGAAGCATCCACCGTCGTCGTATGTACGGTAGCCAGCACCGTCGGCTTCGCTGTTCGAGCGGAAAGATCCATCGGAGGTGCCTTGTCGATATTCACAACCACTCCGGGCTTGCCATTGGTGGTCAGCGCGCTGGCAGGAACCGGCTGCGCATCCTTGCTCAGAAACTGCGTTCCTTCCACGTAGTCAATCTGGTCATTGGCAAATTGTTCTTTCATCCCGTCCAGAATCGACTGCATATGGTAGGGAACGCCGGTGTAGTTTCCCAGCAGGAAGCGTGTCTGATTCGCCAGAGGACCTACAACCGCAATTCGGATATTCTTGTCCTTGATCGGCAGTGTTCCGTCATTCTTCAGCAGCACCATGGACTCATCGGCTGCCTTCAGCGCCAGAGCCTTATGGGCCGGGCTGTTCAACTCGCTCTCGGGAATCTTCGAATACGGATCCATCGATGCGGGATCAAACATACCCAGCTTGATGCGAGCCGTAAACAGTCGCACCAGAGCCGTGTCGATATCGGCTTCCTTCAGGTACCCTTCCTTCACTGCATCCATGTATGGCTTGTAGTCGTGGTCATCCTTTACCTTGGAAAAGAAGTCCGCACACTCGTTATCCATGCCGCGCTGCAGACTGATGGCAGATGCCTGCGCCTGGGTTGGCTTGTAGTGGTGTCCGCTGTAGATGTCGACCACGGCGCCGCAATCGGAGACCACATAGCCCTTGAAACCCCACTTGTTGCGGAGTTGATCCTGCAGCAGAAACTCATTTGCGCAGGCGGGTTGTCCGTTGATGCTGTTGTAGGCGCACATCACAGAATCCGCCTTTCCTTCCACCACTGCAGCGCGGAACGCTGGCAGATAAGTGTCCACCTCATCATGCTTGCTCACGTCCACATTGGCCTTGTGGCGGGTGGGCTCCGGGCCGCTATGTACGTCGAAGTGCTTTGGCGTCGCAATCACGCGGTAGTAGCGCGGATCATCGCCCTGCATGCCGGTAACAAAGGCCACGCCCATCCGGCCCGTAAGGAATGGATCTTCACCATATGTTTCCTGTCCGCGGCCCCAGCGGGGATCACGGAAGATATTCAGATTCGGAGCCCAGAAATCCAGCCCCTGAAAGATATTGCTGTGTCCGCCGTTGGCGCGCAAAGCCTGTTCGTGCTTCACCCGTGCTTCGGTGCTGATGTCTACTGCCATCGAATGAATCAGCGATGGATCAAAGGTTGCACCCAGCCCCACTGGCTCGGGAAACTCCGTCGTTCCCTCCACCGCCACACCGTGCAGAGCCTCGCTCCACCAGTCGTAAGAGGGCACATGCAACCTGGGAATCGCCCGCGCCTGGTTCACCAACTGGCTGGCTTTTTCCTCCAGCGTCATCCGCTGCACTAGGTCAGCTGCCCGCTGCTCAGGTGACAAATGCGGGTTCATGTACGCAGGTTCCTGCGCCCAACCCGTGCTACCTGCCATCAGCACCAGCGCTCCAACACAGCCCAGCGCTACTCCACGCCACTTCCACTGGCTCATCGCAATCTCTCCATGCGGCCTGATAGGCGGCTTGCACAGCGTTTACACGCAGCAATCCCTCACCTTTTTCCGCGCCCCCAACTTTACCCGCCAGTTACATGCCTGTCAAGCAAGACGGTAATTCACAGGAATTGGATATGGATCGATTTACTTGGGCGGTTTCTCTCATTCGCATTCCCAGCATCCATGGACGACATTCACGATTACCGCGTGAGACGGTCGGGGGAAATCGGCTCCATCTGCCACAGACTCAACTGCTGCAGATCGCCCTCTGCTCCCTCCCATCGAAGCCGTAGTGTCCGGGCCTTGGTTCCCGCCGGATAGTAGCGTAGAGTGTATGCCGTCAGGCCGTTGATCAGAATTTCCATCGACGAGCCATCTACCCAGATGCGGCACTCCAGACTGTCGCCTGAATCCATCATCATAGGAATCTCCATGGAATTCACCATTAGGGATTGCGGTTTTGACGCGGAAAACTCTAACCGCAGCCAGGTCTGGCCACTGTCCTCCACGCATTCCATGGCCCATGTCGTACTGCGAGCTTTGAATCGCAGTTCTCCGCAGTAGTTCTCCAGAGGCATCGTGGCAAGTTGTTGCACTACGGGGGTACCTGGGCGAAGTACTTTTTCCTCTCGCCGTAACTGCTCCACAGCCCCGGCCACCTGCTGCCTCAGCCGGCCATCCTCTCCTAGTGTCAGCAAGCGAGGAAGTGACATCAATCCGGCCCAACCGGCCGCCTTGTAGGCCTCCAGAGAACGCGTCTCCGGAATCCACCCCCACAGAATTCTGCGTCCCTCAGCATCCAGCTGTGTCTTCGGCGCATAGTAGGAACCATAATCCAGCACGCCAGAGTGTTCCGGTTCAAATCGCATCGTGCGCGGGCTCAGCCGACCACTTATCCAGTACGATCTTCCGTTTGTCGAGTAGATCAGCACATGGCGCTGCGCCACTCCCTCGCCCAAGGGAAAGAAATCTGGGCACTCCCACACTTCACGCGAATCCGGCTTGCTCAGCGGAACCGCAATGCTGCCTTCACGCTCCGCCAAAACATGCAAAAACTCCCAGCGCCGCAGATCCTTCGATCGGTATAGCAGCACCGCACCACCGCGTGTTTCCGTTCCCGATCCCAGCACCAGATACCAGAAATCCCCATCGTGCCAAGGCGATGGATCACGAAAACCGTTCACCTGCATTCCTGCTGGCGGAGTGGCGATCACCGGCTTGGCTAACTTAGTCCATCTGTCCAGATTATCCGCTTCGCTGATAGCCACACACTGGGTCTCCAGCAGGCTCTGATTGCCATTCTTGATCGTAGCTTCAGACTCCGGCACCGAGCGTACCCCGGTATACAGCATCTGCACACGGCCATCCACCACGGCAGCCGTTCCAGTGAATACGCCTGCGCTGTCCGGCCCACCCGCTGTGGGAGCCAGTGCCACCGGCAGTTGTCGCCAGTGAATCATATCTGGGCTCGTTGCATGCCCCCAGTGCATATCGCCCCAGAACGCACCCTCCGGGTTGTACTGGTAAAACATGTGGTACTGGCCGCGCCAATAGATCGGCCCGTTCGGGTCGTTCATCCAGTTGGCGGTCGGCAGCAGATGATATTGCGGCCGCAACGGGTCATGTGCCAATCGATCTGCCAGGCTGAGGACGGCATCGGGTGGTGCGGTGAGCGCAGCCGCTGCCGTGCGAAGGCGAATCGTCGATGCCGATGCCGCTACTGCCAACCCCTGGACAAAACGTCTGCGATTCATGCTTTTCCACCCTTGCGTTCTCAGTGCGCCGTCACGCTCAGCACCACTGGAATCGTGTGCGGTGGCATGCACGCC
>JAKBAG010000127.1 GCA_021809235.1 Acidobacteriota bacterium | reverse complement strand
ACCGACGATGGCCATCCCATCCTGCGCGATAACATCATGCGCGAGGTGCTCGTTGCCGCCACCCGCCACGGCCTGCCCGTCATCCAGCACGCCGAGGATACCCGCCTGACCACCGGCGCCAGCATGAACGCCGGTCCGGTCGCCTTCCGTCTGGGCCTGCGCGGCATGCCGCCGGAGGCGGAGTACGGCCTCGTCGAGCGCGATATCCGCCTTGTCGCCGAGCTATCCCGCGATGCCAAGGGGCCGCGACCTCATCTGCATGTCGCCCATACCTCCACCGCCCAGGCCGTTGCCGCCGTGCATCAGGCGCGCCGCAACGGGCTGCGCGTCACCTGCGAGGTGGCTCCGCACCACTTCCTGCTCACAGAGCAGCATGTCGGCTGCTACAACACCCACGCCAAGATGAATCCCCCGCTGCGCTCCGAAGCGGATCGCGATGCCATGATCCAGGGCATCCTCGACGGTGTCGTCGATGCCATCGCCACCGATCACGCGCCCCACGCTGCCCATGAGAAAGAGGTCGAGTTCGAGCGCGCGCCCAACGGCATCACGGGGCTCGAAACCGCCCTCGGCCTGTGCCTGCGCTGGCTTCATACCGAGTGGCATCTGCCGCTCAGCCGCGTCCTGAGCCTGCTGACCGCCCAGCCGGCGGCCCTGCTTGGCTTCAAGGGCAGGGGAACCCTGGCTGTCGGCAGCTTTGCGGATGTGGTCGTCTTCGATCCCGACGCGGAGTGGACCTGGCATGCCGCCGACTCCCGCTCGCGCTCCCGCAACACCCCCTTCGACGGCTGGACCATGCGAGGGCGTGTTCACTACACACTCAGCGAAGGCCGCATCGTCTACTCCGCCTGAGCGCTCCACCCCGCCTGATCCAAGCCACAAGGCCAGGCAAAGAATGCCTGGCCTTGTGGGTTCTGCTCGCAGCGGGTCATTCCCCGACTTTTGCCCCGACTTTTGCCCCGTCTGTTGCGGTCTTGCCGTGCTGCGCGTCTTGATCTTCCCAGCGGCGAATCTGTTTCGAGAGCTGATTCGGTTGAATCGCCATCTCGACCATGTCCATCTCGCCGTTGTCGAAATCCACCACCATCATCGCCAGCCGGTTGCCCTCCGGCTTCACATAGATCAGGCTTTGTTCGTCGCCATCGCGGCTCGTCTCGCGCACAATCCGTTGCCACCCTGCGCCCATTCTTGCCGCCGCCAGCGACTCCATCTCCGCGCCATCGATGCGCTTCGGCAGGTCGTCAATCTCTGCCAGCCGCATCCGGCTCACGCCGCCATGCGTATACGCGCCTGCCATCCCGCTCACCAGCCACTGCATCGGAATATGCTGCACATGCCCACCCCAGCGCGCTTCCAGTGCCTGCTGCAGCGCGTGAAAGGCTCGTTGATCCTCGCTGGCCGCCAGCACCGCGCCCTGCGGAGTCGCGGCCAGCATCATTGCCGCCACCATCACGCCACCCAGTCCCGCCGCCATCCATGCATAGGCTCGTCGTGTCATTGCGTCACCTTCTTCTGCGCTTTTTTCACAGCATCCTTGGGAATCCCAAAGCTGCCGCCCAGTTCGCTCAGATCATTGACGTTGATCGGCCCCAGAATCAGCACCAGATCCAGCTCTCGTTCCTCGGCATCCAGCACATACAGACCCTGCATCTGCCCGTTCACCAGCTTCACATACACATCCGTGCCCACGGAGACGCCGCGCGTCCGCTCCTGCACCATCGGGGACCATGACTGCCCCTGCATATAGGTCCGCAGCGCGTCCAGATCCGCTTGCGTATAGGCATGATCCTTGTCAAAGTCGTACTCCCGGACATAGATCCCCTGCAGTCCCTGGATCAGCTTTGCGACATCCTTGTCCTTGTCGCTGTCCTTGCCATTCATGAACTTGGCTGCAAACTGCAGCATGTTCTGGTTCAGCGTCACCTCGGTCATATGCTTGGCTGAGGCCGCCAGTCGCTGCTCCACCGGCGAGGGCGCAGGCAGTTGTGCCCTGGCCACCACGCCTCCGGCGCAGACTGCCAGGCAGACCGCCTGCCAGGCTACCCGCTGCCAACGGAACCCCTGCCAGCCCCGCTGCCTTCGGTCCGACTGCCGTTGCCCTGCCACGCATCCGCTCCTTGCTCCTGCATCTGCTGTTCTGCTTGCTCTACGCATTGCCTGTCTCCCTTGTTCCATTTGTTTCTGTTCCATGGATTCCTGTTTCTTGCGTTCTCCGGCCATCCCGTCACTGCCCGTCATTCAACTGCGTCTGCACCTTGTCCAGCGTCCGGCTGGTAATGCGCAGAGCCTCCAGCACCTGTTCCCGCGCCTGCTCGGCCTTGTGCCGCTCCTGGCTCTGGTGGAATGCGGCTGCACCAGCTACCATGGCACCCAGTGCAACGCTGGCGGCAATCCGTTGCAGGGCCCAGGAGCGTCCGCTTCCGTCCCGCATCCGTACGGCGCGGCCCAGTCCGCCTCGCAGCAGCCGCAGACCGACTCGGCTCGTCGTTCGCTTCGCCTGCCGTGCGGCCATGGCAGCGGCCAGAATCCTCTCCTCCAGCCCATCCGGCGCCGACTGCTGCGCCAGGCCCAGCTGCAGTGCCTGCTCCAGTTCTGCGTCCATCCCGTGCTCCTGTTCCATCCGCCTGTCCATCGCCTCACTCCTTCCCGCTGCCCGCCAGTTGGCGTAGCGTTTTCAATCCTCGTTGCAGGTGGCTCTTCACCGTGGCCACCGGAGCCGCAAGCGTCGTGGCAATCTCCTCCGGCGTCATCGCCTCCTGGTAGCGCAGCAGCAGCGCCTCGCGTTGCCGGACCGGCAGTTGCAGCAGCCAGTTTTCCACCTGCGCAGCCATGCGCGTTTCCAGCCGGGTTTCCTGCTGCGTATTCAGCCCGGGTCCCATCTGACCTCTGCTCAGTACAGCCTCGGCCATTCCCGCCCCGTCCAATCCCGACTCGGCCAGGCTTACCCACTTGCCCGCCTGCCAGCCCGGCTCCCGACGGTTGCGCTGTCGCAGCCCATCCACCGCCCGATGTACTGTCACCTGTCGCAGCCATCGCCGCAGATGCTCCTCGTTCTGCATCCGGGCCTGGTTCCGGTCCAGCTCCAGAAACACGTCCTGAGTCAACTCCTCGGCCCACCCGGCATCGCCTGTCATCCGCAGCCCCAGCGAATACACCATCGTCGTATACCGCCGCACCCATACCTCCAGCCGCCAGGGGCGCAGCCCCTGCTCGCGGTCCTCGGTCGCGATCTGCTGCCATTGCAGCGGCTCGTTCATCGCATGCCCTCTGTCTTCCTATACCGTGTCCGCCGTCGCTTCCGGATGCAGGCAGGCAAAAAAACTGTCTTTCCCCTACCCACACCCAATTCCGCAAAGTCCCTCCGGTTCCGCCCATCCCCCTGGAGTTCAGCTCTAATTCCCGTTTTTTCTTCTCTTTCCGCTTGACGAATCTTGCACCGGCTGTGCATACTCCGGCATTGGATTGGCAGGGGTCTGTTTCTTGTCTCCTCTGCCGGAGCTGTACGACCCATGGATCTTCTTTTCCTTCGGCTTCTCTTCGTTTCTCTGGTCGCCGCCCTCGGTTACTTCTATCCGCCACTGGCTTTGTCTCCCCTGTCGGCTGTTGCATTGGGTGCCGTGGCCGCGGCTGCGGTCATCGCCGCCGAACTTCGTCTTCGCCGTCTTTCGCTCGGCCGCCTGCTTGGAGCAGTAGCCGGCAGCATCGTCGGCATGGTCGGTGCCGCGCTCCTGGCCCTGGTTCTGCGCTCGGCCTTGCCAGCCGGTGCCGGCGCCACCGCGCTTCAGCTCTTCCTGCTCCTGCTGCTCAGCTACCTTGGCCTGCTCGTTGGTGCTGGCAAGGGCAGCCAACTCCATCCCGCTGCTCTGGCCCATCTGGTAGCCCCGGCAGACAAGCCCGCCAGCCCCCGCATCCTCGACACCTCGGTCATCATTGACGGCCGCATCGCCGACGTTGTCGAAACCGGTTTCCTTGACGGTCCCCTGCTCGTTCCGGAGTTTGTCCTGCGCGAGTTGCAGGCTGTGGCTGACTCCGCTGACAGCTCCCGACGCCAGCGCGGTCGTCGCGGCCTGGACATCCTGCAGCGTCTTCAAGCCAATCCTGCCCTCCAGCTGCAGATCATCTCCGACGACTTTCCGGCCATCCGCGAGGTCGATCTCAAGCTCCTGGAGCTGGCGCGCCGTCGCAATGGACGCCTGGTCACCAATGACTTCAACCTCAACAAGGTCGCGCAGCTCCAGCGTGTCGAGGTACTCAACCTCAACGACCTTGCCAATGCTCTGCGCCCTGTTTTCCTGCCCGGCGAAAAGATGCAGATTCACATCCTCAAGGAAGGTCGTGAGTTGGACCAGGGCGTCGGCTACCTCGATGACGGCACTATGGTTGTTGTCGATCATGCCCGCCGCGCCATCGGCCGCTCGGTGGAAATTACCGTCACCAGTGCCCTGCAGACAGCCAGTGGCAGGATGATCTTCGGCCGCTTCGACGATTCGGCCCTGCGCCGCGATGTGCCGCCCAGCGACAGCTCGCCCCGGGATGCCGTGCGTACCTCAGCGCAGCTGACGCACTGAGCCGCTCTGGGCTTCGTCGGCCGCTGCCTCCATCCCGAAGATGAAACAGGCTCTAAAATGGAAGCAGCGCCGCTGCGCCGTATGGAATTCTGCCTCATGACCTCGCTCAAGACCTCCCTTACCGCATCCATGGCCCAGGCCGCCCAGCGCGCCTCGCTCACGCTCGTCTCCACTACCCAGGGCACGGACTTCAATGGTCATCCCACCACCATCTTTGAGCTGGCTCGCACCGGCGACACCACCGGCCGCACCCTGCGGCTGGAACTCAGCGAACAATTTGATTTTGACAAGCCGGAACTGCTGCCCGCCATGACCGCCCATCTGGCTGAGGAAGCCCGTCGGCTGCGCAATCCTGTGCCCAATGCCGGCGTCACGCTGGAAGGCCTTCCCATCTCCTTCCGCAACTTCCGCTGGCCTTTTCATCGCTCTACCTCCGGAGCGGACAGTTATATCGTCCATGGTGAAATCCACCTGGAGGACGGCACCAGCTCCCCGCTCCATGCCCGCATTGCCGCTGCCATGACCGTCACCTTTGCCGACATCGTTCCTGCCCCCGAGCAGCCCTATGCCGAGGCCTTCCTCTACAACGCCGTACGCAAGACTCTGGACCAGGGACAGCTCGAAATGCTCAAGAGCGGCAACCGCCAGCCGGTGCCCATTACCACCCGCTATTACAGCCGCTGGGAACGCAAGTTCTTCTTCACCGAGACGGACGATGCCTCCCGTCTCCAGTACCTGCTACTCAAGTGCTTCTGGCTTTCCGGTGTGCTCGGCTCCGGCCAGCCCGTCTGGATCGCTGATCCCCGCGATGCCCAGTATCTGAACACCAGTGAAGCCGACCTGCTTCGCATGGCCGCCCATGAGGCTGCCGAAGGGCTGCTCAACCTCGACGGCGAGTACGCCAGCGCCACCCCCACGCTGATGGCCCGCGCCGCAGAGTTTCGCGAACGGCTCGACCGCGCCCTGTCGATCACCAAGCCCAGCTTCAACGAGTCCATGCGCTCCGGCCAGGCCAACATGTAGTTTGCGTCAGAGACGCCCAGCGACCTGCCGGTCGTCATCCGGTCCGGTCGATGGCATCTCCACAATCCCGTGGGCGGAAGAGTATCGTATTGCCATGCATATGCAACGCTCTTCCGCCTTGCGCGGGCCAATCGCTCCCTGTATTCGTGGCCGTCGTTTCCCGGGTCTTTCCCTCTGGGCCGTTCTTTTGCTTGCCGCTGCGCTGCCGCTGGCCGCGCAGGCGCCAACTCCTGACAAACCGGCAGCCGATAAACCAGCAGCCGACAAGGCCGCCAAAACCCTGCCGCCGCTCCCGCCAGCCGCGCACGTCGATCAGTCGATCCAGATCAACGGCAAAACCCTTCACTACACCGTCACGGTGGAACCATTCCCCGTCTACGGAAAGGACGGCAAGGAGACCGGCCAGGTCGTCGTCACCTCCTACACCGTGCCCAATGCGGGTAAGGATCGCCCGGTCACCTTTGCCTTCAACGGCGGGCCCGGAGCCTCCAGCGTCTATCTGAACTTCGGTGCCATCGGTCCGAAGCATTTGAACATCGGCAACCAGGGCGACAGTCCGTCGGACCCTACCACGCTTACCGATAATCCGGGCACCTGGCTGGACTTCACCGATCTGGTCTTCATCGATCCTATCGGCACCGGATTCAGCCGTTCCCTGGTCTCCCCGGCAGAGACCAGGAAGCTCTTCTACTCCACCGAGCCTGACATCGAATATCTCTCGCGGATCGTCTATGACTGGCTGGTGAAGTATGACCGGCTGACCACGCGCAAATATCTGGTGGGCGAGAGCTACGGAGGCTTCCGAGGTCCGCGCATCACCTATTACCTGCAGTCGCAGCTGGGCGTTGCCATGAACGGCGTCGTTCTGGTTTCACCGTACCTGAACCCCACCATTGGGCAGAATGGCGACCTGTCGCCGATCCCCTGGATGGTCACTCTGCCGTCGATCACCGCAGCCAATCTGGAGCGGCAAAAGAAGCTGACGCCGGAGGCTATGGCCGACGTGATCGCCTACACCGAAGGCGAGTATGCGACCACGCTGATCCACGGCTACTCCGACAAGGCGGCCATGGAGAAGATGATTGCCCGGGTGACGCAGATGACCGGCCTCGATCCGGAGTTTGTGCGCTACTCCGGCGGACGGCTGGAAACCGAGGCTTATCTGCGGGAGGTGCATCGCGAGCAGGGGCAACTTGGCTCGATCTATGACTCCAACGTGACCATGTTCGATCCCTTCCCGTTTTCGCCCGACCAGCGCGCGAATGATCCGCTGCTGGCCAGCATCATTGCACCCACCACGACGGCGATGGTTGACTTTGTGACGCGTGTAGTGGGCTGGAAGGTGGATGCACGTTATAACGCGCTCTCCTACGAGGTGAACGAGCAGTGGGACCGCGACAACGACCTGCGACGTGGCTCTGTCACACAGTTGCGGCAGGCCGTGGCGGCCGATCCCAAGATGCGCGTGATGATCGTGCATGGCTGGAATGACCTGAGCTGCCCGTTCATGGGATCGGTGCTCAGCGTGAACCAGATTCCGGTCATGGGCGACCCGACGCGGCTCACCGTCCACGAGTATCCCGGCGGGCATATGTTCTACACGCGCCAGAGCAGCCGCGTGGCCCTGCGCAAGGACGTGATGCAGATGTTCGCCACGCACTGAGCCTGACCACTCGCCGGAGCAAGAAAAGCCTGCCCCATTCTGCGGCAGGCTTTTCTTGCTCAGTCGGCGGCTACCAGTTGCTCGCGGAGGGTTTCAATATCCTGTCTGGGAGGTCTTCCAAAAAGCCGTTTGTATTCCCGGGTGAACTGGCTCAGGCTTTCGTAGCCCACCGCGTAGGCAGTCGTGGCCACATCCTGATCGGTTTGCAGTAATCGTTCCCGTGCCATGTGCAGCCGCAGACGCTTCTGGTACTGCAGCGGACTCATGCCGGTAAGCGTCCGGAAGTGGTGGTGAAGTGTGGAAATCCCCATTTCGGCGCGCTGTGCCAGTTCCTCCATGCGCAGCGGCTGGGTGTAGTGGACACGCAGCCAGGCGATAGCCCTGGCCGTGCGATGACTTTGCTCGCCAACTGTGGCAATGGCGTGCAACTGTGCTCCATGGTCGCCGCGCAGCAGCCGATAGAGAATCTCGCGCTGGATAGACTGGCCAAGGAAGGGAATGTCCTCCGGATGGTCAAGCAAGCCCAGCAGACGCAGGCAGGGTTCAAGCAGGCTGGCGGAGGTGACGTCGGCGACGATCGCGGAGGCAGCCGGGGATGGAGCGGGGAAACGAAGCTCGCCCCGCACGACGATGCGGCGGATCTCTGCCAGGTCGAGTTGGAGCACCATGGCCAGCATCGGACGATCCGGACTGGCCTGCGTGATCTGGCTGAGTACGGGAATATCCACGGCAGCCAGCAGGTAGGTGGAGCTGTCGCAGCAGAGCATCGCCTGGTGGATCTGAATGCGCTTTTCGCCCTGCACGAAGACCACGAGACGAGGCTCATACGTAACGGAAACGCAAGGCGTGGGTTCGGAAATCCGATTCAGTGTCAGCCCAGGAATGGCAGTCGGGTTACGTCCGTCCCCGGCTGCGTGGCGCTGAATCTGGCGTGCCAGTTGCTGGCGAAGCGCCTGAGCGCTGGAGATCGGATGGATTTCCTTGAGGTCTGTCATTGCAGGCTATACCTTTCATTTGGCCGACTGACTCAGGGTATCCACAAACGCGCGACCGTAGGTACTTTTCTCTGATATTGGACAGGATCAGGCAAAAAATCGGCAGGATCGGGCTCACGCCGATTTCCTGCGCGCACTATTCTGGAGTTGCTGCCGGGAGGGGGCTTCCGTAGCCGCGTAGCGTAGCGAGGATAGCCGCAAAGCCCCGGAAAACAGGCGCAGAAGCGCAGAAATGAAGGTGGAGATCGATGGAAAAGCGGGTATTGGGAAAGAGCGGGCTGGAGGTTTCGGCGCTGGGTCTGGGCTGCATGGGCA
>JAKBAG010000126.1 GCA_021809235.1 Acidobacteriota bacterium | reverse complement strand
GTGGACAAGCTGGCCGAGATGGAGCGCGGGGAGCAGGAGCGATTGCAGAAGGCCGATCTGTGGAGCTACCAGAGCCGCGAAATTGCCGACGCACATCTGCGCCCTCAGGAGGATGTGGAACTGGAGGCGGAGAAGCGTATCCTGGCCAATGCGGAAAAGCTGTACACCGCCGCCATGAGCGCCTTCGAGCAGCTGTACGAAGGCAGCAGCTCGGCGGAGACCACGCTCCGAGCGGCACTGCGACAGGTCGA
The DNA here is from genome assembly GCA_021809235.1 of Acidobacteriota bacterium. Lineage (GTDB taxonomy): Bacteria > Acidobacteriota > Terriglobia > Terriglobales > Acidobacteriaceae > Acidicapsa. Next base: position 8,333 of record JAKBAG010000126.1, on the reverse strand, counting down.
GGAGCTGGCGCGCTTTGATACGCGCTTCGGTACGGCTGTCGAGCAACTGACATCTGCCCGGGCCATGGTCGATGATGTGGCTGAGTCGGTTCGTGATTATGCCGAGTCCATCCATGCCTCGCCTGAGCGGTTGGCTGAGATTGAAGATCGCCTCGCTCTGCTCGACCGGCTCAAGCGGAAATACGGGACCTCTGTGGATGCCGTCATTGAGTTTGGAGCCTCTGTTGCAGCTCGCCTGGCTGAGGTTGAAGATCGGGAGAGCATTCTGCGCGGCCTGCAGGCCGATGCCGAGGCCGCCCGGCAGGCCTATGCCGCCGCCGCTGCCTCGCTGAGCGAACGACGCCAGAAAGCGGCAGCGCGCCTGGCCCGGAATGCGGAAAAACAGATCAATGAGCTGGCCATGAAGGTCCGCTTCGAGGTCACTGTAAGCCCCCAGTCGGAGACGGCACAGTGGACGGCTCAGGGCTGGGACAGTGTCGAGTATCGTATTGCCACCAATGTTGGCGAGCCGCTCAAGCCGATGGAGGAGATTGCCTCGGGTGGTGAAATGAGCCGGGTCATGCTGGCCTTGAAGGTGACTGTTGAGGATGGGGCACGCGCCCAGCAGATGCGCGCCGTGGCCGCTCCGCGCACGCTTGTCTTTGACGAGATCGATATCGGCATCGGCGGTCGTGCTGCGGAGGCCGTAGGCAGCAAGCTCAAGTCGCTCAGCCGCAGCCAGCAGGTACTCTGCGTCACCCACTTGCCGCAGATTGCCGCCTTTGCTGACCAGCATTTTCTCATCGAGAAGCATGAGCGACAGGGGCGCACCGAAACCCAGGTTCGGCTGCTCGACGAGCCAAGCCGCGTACACGAGGTAGCCCGCATGCTGAGCGGGGCCGTGGTTACGGAAGCCAGCCAGCAGCACGCCAGCCAGATGATTGCTGCCAGCCGCTGAGTCGTGCTGTGGTGGTCGGCAGCTTTCAGGCCGTCTGTTGCGGTAGTGCTTCCATCGGCGGGGCGAAGCGTGCACCGCGAAACAGTAGCGCTGCCGAAACCAGCAGCGTAAGCAGCGTGGCCGCCAGGCCGATGCGCAGATTACTCCGATCCGAGATGGCTCCAATAATCTGCGGCGAAAAGGTATCGCCAAGCATGTGAATCAGGAAGAGATTCAGTGCCAATGCGCTGGACCGAACCGAGGCCCGGACAGAGTTGCATACAGCCGCGTTCAGCGGCCCGGTGTTCAGGAAAAGACAGAATTCTGCTGCCAGCAGTGCCGGCAGGGACCAGCCGGCAGGACCAAAGAAGACCAGCGCCGCCAGTGGCAGTGTCAGCAGCACGCTCCAGGCAGAAAGCAGATACAGCGCACGGGCGTTGCGGCGCAGCCAGCGCTCGGCCAGCCATCCGCCCAGCCACGTTCCGGCCAGCCCGTCGATGACCGTGATGGCTCCCAGCACGGTGCCGGCGCGGGCAACGCTCATTCCGCTGAAGCGATAGAGAAACGTAGGCATCCATGCGGAGATGCCGCCCAGGGCAAAGACCATCATGGCCATACCCAGGGTGGCCAGCATATAGGCGGGATTGGTGAGCAGCGCTGGGATTTGTTGCCGCAGCGGCCTGCTGTCCTGCTCCGTTTCGCTGGCTCCCCGGGGCGGTTCGCTGCCCAGCAGCGCATAGAGCAGTGCCAGCAATAGCCCGGGAACGGCACCCACCAGAAAGGGCATGCGCCAGCCAAAGCGTGAGCCTAGCTGGCCGCCCAGCAGGTAGCCCAGTGCGGCGCCAATCGGAATCGTCAGGTAAAAGAGGGAAAGGACGCGATTGCGCTCCCGGGCAGGAAAAAAGTCAGAGAGTACGGCAGGCGCAAAGATGCCAAAGGTGGCCTCGCCAATGCCGACCAGCGCATGGCGGAAGTAGAGAGAAGCGTAGCTATGAACGCTGAACGTAAACAGCGTAGCCAGACTCCAGAGCACGGCGCCGGCCACGATCAGTGGCTTGCGCCGGAAGCGGTCGCCAAGCCATCCGGTCAGCGGGGCCGTTAGCATATAGGTCACGAACAGCGCCGTCGTGAGCGCGCCAAGCTGCTGGTCCGTCAGTCCAAACTCATGCTGCACCAGAGGCTGAGTGCCGGGTAGCAGATAACGATCGATGTAATTCAGCAGGCTCAGACCAAGCAGCAGCAAAAAAGTAACCAGCACGGGCCGCGAACGGAATCCATATTTCTGGGGCGGACGCGGCATCGGGCAAATCCTTTTGCAGGAGCAACCGGGCTGAAGTAGGAGCTTAGAGCTGCGGGCGCGGCCAGCGTGCCTCAACGATGGTCGAGATGCCGCCACGTGGACGGAAGTCTCCGCGCACCACTGCCCACACCGGGTCGCAGGCCTTCACCATGTCTTCCAGCACCTGATTCACGATGTTTTCCTGGAAGATACCGAGGTTGCGGTAGCAGAAGAGATACTCCTTCAGGCTTTTCAGCTCCAGGCAGCGGTCCCGCGGCATGTATCGGATCGACAGAGCGCCGAAATCCGGCAGTCCCGTCTTGGGGCAGACCGAGGTGAACTCCGGATCATCGATCAGAATCTCATAGGCTGGAAACTGGTTCGGCCAGGTCTCAATGGCCGGAAACTCGAAACTCAGTCCAGCCTTGGCGTGTTCATCGGTGTAGCGAGGTTCAAGAGCCATACCGCTTAGTGTATCCGTTCCGGATATTGGATGCGAGTGCGGAAATTCACACGGGCAGACCCGGTTTGTCTCGATGCCTTCAAGAGCGGAAATCCACGGGAGAGATTTGAACCCAAGGGACCCAGATGTGAGTCCTATATACTGACGATTGGCCGAGGGGGCGCACGCAAGAGGATTCGGCGGCGGCTCTGCTCAGCAAAGCGCACAAGAACGGGCGGGCATGGCAGAGGAAATCAGGCAGGGTCGACGGTATTGGATCTGGGCGGGACTGGCGGTGGTGCTGGTTGCCGTATTTCTCCTTTCGCGGCAGTTCACCGAGGACAGCATCCCGGTTCATGCTGCGGTGGTCGCTCGCAGCACGCTGCGCAGTACATCCAGCACCAATGGGCTGGTGGAGCCTGTTCACAACTATGCGTTTTACGCTCCGCTGGCCACCTCCGTGTTGCAGATTCCCATACACGAAGGAGAACTGGTCAAGGCAGGTCAACTGCTGATGCAGCTGGACGCCATCAATGCCCGGGCCCGGGTCGCATCGGCAACCAGCGGCCTGCGTTCGGCGCAGGCCTCGCTCGATGCGCTGCGCAACGGCGGCAGCCTGGCCGACCAACAGCGGCTGGCATCCGATCTGCAGCGGGCAAAACTGAACCTGCAGCAGGCGCAGAGCGAGTTTCAGGCGTTATCCAAGCTGCAGACAACCGGCGCGGCCTCTGCCAGCGAAGTGGCTGCCAGTCGGCAGCGACAGTTGCTGGCGGCTCAGGCCGTACAAGCGTTTGAGATGCGGCAGACCCGCCCCTACGCGCCCATTGAACTGGAGCGGGCCGAAGCTGCCGTGCACGATGCCCAGGCAGCGCTGGATGCGGCGCGATCCGTATTGGCACAGACAACGGTGGTGGCTCCGGTCGCCGGCACCGTCTATGCCGTCAACGTGGGCCGATCCGATTATGTGGAAGAAGGCAAGCTGTTGCTGCAAATGGCGGATCTGAGCCATGAGCGGGTGCGCGCCTACTTTGACGAGCCGGATATTGGTCGTCTGGCCGTCGGTCAGCCTATCCGGATTGTGTGGGATGCGCGGCCGGGTCGCGAATGGCATGGGCACATCACCCAGCTTCCTTCCACGATTGTCAGTTACGGCACGCGAAACGTCGGCGAGGTGCTGATCTCTGTCGATGATCCTCAGGATGGTCTGCTGCCGCAGACGCACGTCACGGTGACGGTAACCACCGACAGTGAAGCCAACGTCCTGACGGTACCGCGCGAAGCCCTGCACAGTGAAAGCGGTAAGCCCTACGTCTTTCGGATTGTGAACGGCAGGCTGGTTCACACCATTGTTACAACAGGCACCATTAATCTGACCGAGGCATCCATCACCTCCGGCCTGCATGAAGGCGACGTGGTGGCCACCAGCGCTCTCACCGACCTGGCCCTCGAAGACAATGACCCCGTGAAGGTGGTGCGGTGAGGCGCATCCTGCGTCCGGCAGCCGGAATCGGGTTGCTGCTCCTGGCCGCTCTGCCGCTCAGCGTGGCCGTGGCTCTGCCAGCCCAGGCAGCGCAGGGGAATACTGGCGCCGAACTGGAAAAGGCCCACCGCGAGCTGGAGGCAGGAGAGGCAGATGCTGCCGAACAGCGCCTGCAGCATCTGCTGCAGATCGAGCAAGGCAATGCCGAAGCCTGGAATCTGCTGGGGCGCGTCGCCTTCACGTTGCACCAGTGGTCGGCCGCTGTCAATGATTGTCAGCAGGCTGTCACGCTGGATCCTGCCAACTCCCGCTATCACCTCTGGCTGGCCCGCGCTTTGGGCGAACACGCCGGGCATGCCTCGTTTCTGACCGCCTTTGGACTGGCCCGCCGCGCGCACCAGGAATTTACTCTGGCTGTGCAGCGCAATCCGCGGGATACGGCGGCACTGGTGGACCTCGCCGAGTTTGATATGGAGGCTCCAGCAATGCTTGGCGGTGGGCTGGACAAGGCAGAAGGCGTGGCCCGCCAGTTGGACGAAGTGGACCCACGCCGCGCGCATGAACTGCGCGCCGAGCTGGCCGTCAAGGAAGGGGATCCCGCACGCGCTGCGCAGCACTTGAAGCTGGCCATGCAGGGAGCACCGCATCCAGCCTTTGTGTGGCTGGCCATGGCCCGGTTGGACATGCACCAGAAGCAGTGGATCGCGATGGGCGAAGCACTACATCAGGCGGCCGATGCCGCTGCCCACGATCCGCACGCCACGATCGTGCTTTACGACGCAGCATCCTTGATGGCGCGCACCCACCAGCAGACCGATGCCTCCATCCAATGGATGGAGATGTATGTGGCCTCGCCAACCAGGACCGAAGAAGGACCCGCCTTCGAGGCGCTCTCGCGGCTGGCACACTGGTACGATCAGACAGGGAACCGGGCAAAGGCAGCACAGGATCGCGCCGAAGCCAAAAGGTTGGCTCACAGCTACACGGCGGAGCCGGAGTCGTGAAGGTCAGGCAGATGAAGCTTAGCAATCAAAGCAGGAAAGGAATGCGCTGCAACCGATGGCTGGCAGCGTTGGCGGGAGTGTTCGCCATGGTGGCTGGTTCATGGCAGTCGGCGCAGGCGCAGCTTTCCCTGTCCACGGTAGTAGCCCTGGCCCAACGCAACAGCAGCAGCGTCAAGCTGGCGCAGGCGGATGTGCGCAAGGCGCGCGCTGTCCTGACGGAGATGAACGATGTTTACATCCCCAATCTGGATGTAGGCTCAAGCGTGGGCCCGCCGACGATTGGGTTTCCGGCCGGTCAGCCTTCGATTGCCAATGCAACCATGTCCTCGCTGGTCTTCAGCGTCTCCCAGCACTACTACGCAAAGGCGGCCGAAGCTGCTTATCGCGCCGCTGGACTTTCCCTCAAGGATGCAGCCGAGCAGTCTGCGCTTGATGCATCCACGGCCTATCTGGAACTGGACACGGTCACCCGCGAGATGGATGCCGCAAGCAAACAGCAGCAGGATGCCGAGCGGCTGCAATCCATCGAAGAGCAGCGCGTAGAGGCCGGGGTAGACTCACACAGCGACCTGCTGGAGAGTCGGTTGACACTGGCGCAACTCCGCCTCAAGCAGATTCAGCTTGGGGATCGTGCCGCGGTTCTGCGAGCCCAGCTGGCAGCCATGACTGGCATGCCAGCCGCTTCCATCGAGCCAATCCATGGCTCGATCCCGACCATTCCCGCCGTGACCACTCCAAGTGTGGGCACCTCCGGGCTGGCCGCAGCGCAGGAAAATCTTCGCTCCCGCCTGCTGCAGGCACGGGGAGATGCCGCCGTTAACCGGATGCCGTTGATGACTTTCGGCGCACAATACAACCGCGACTCCAACTCGCTGAATAATTACAGTGTGTATTACCAGCACTTCAAGGCAGACAATTTCAGTATCGGATTTACCATTCAGATACCCCTGTTTGACCTCGTACACCGGGACAAAGCGCGGGAGTCTGCCGCCGATGCACTGCGGGCGCGTGTGGAGGCAGAGCAGGCCAACCGGCAGAATGATGTGCAGGTAGCCACACTCAATGCGCAGTTAGCCGAACTCGGCGCACTGCAGGAGATTGCCCAACTCAAGCAGGAGATTGCTCAGGAGCAGTTGCGGCAGGTGCAAAGTGAAATTCAGTACGGCAATGGCTCCGGAGCCGAGGCCGATGCCACACCACAGGTCACTCCCAAGGCCTTGCAACTGGCGCGCATCGACGAGGAAACCAAGCAAATGGATGCGGAAGAAACCGACCTGAGCCTGAGCAAGGCAAGACTTGGTCTGCTACGCGCCCTGGGGCACATGCAGGACTGGCTGAAGACGCTTCCCCCCGATTCCACTGCGGTCTCCAACCGGGTCAATGTAACAGCTTCTGCTCGCTAGGCTTGGAAAGTTGGGCCATTGCGGCGCTGGAAATGCAAGGAAAATGGTAGGATAAGAGTGACGTATGCCTTTGAAGACACTGTTTCTGAATCCGCCCTCGTTTGAAAACTTTGACGGTGGTGCCAGCTCCCGCTGGCCTGCCACGCGCGAAATCGAGTCCTACTGGTATCCAGTGTGGCTGGCGTATCCGGCCGGAATGCTGGAAGGTTCCCGACTGCTCGATGCTCCGCCCCACCATGTGAGTGCAGAGGAGACGATTCAGATCTGCAAGGACTACGAGTTTCTGGTCCTGTTCACCTCTACCGTTGGTTGGAAGGGCGACCAGAAACTGGCTGAGGCCATCAAGGCTGCCAATCCCTCCATTCGCATCGCCTTTGTTGGACCGCCGGTCACCACCTCCCCGGACAAGGCCCTGAACGAGTGCCCGGTGCTGGACTTCATCTGCCGTCGCGAGTTCGACTACTCCGTCGTGGAGTATGCCAATGGCAAGCCGCTGCGCGAGATTCTCGGCATCAGTTACCGCGAGAATGGGCAGGTGGTACACAATCCGGATCGCCCGCAGATTGAAGATCTGGACGCGATGCCGTGGGCGACCAAGATTTACAAGCGCGACCTGGACGTGACGCGTTACAACGTTCCGTTCCTGCTCCACCCCTACATTTCGCTCTACTCCACTCGCGGCTGCCCGGCGCAGTGCACCTTCTGCCTGTGGCCGCAAACGCTCTCCGGCCATGCCTGGCGCAAGCGCTCCACCGATGATGTGGCGGCAGAGATGAAGTGGGCCAAGGAGAACTTCCCCGACGTCAAAGAGTTCTTCTTCGACGACGACACGTTTAACATTCAGAAGGCGCGCACGATTGAGCTATGCGAAAAGCTGAAGCCGTTGAACCTTACCTGGAGCTGCACCTCGCGCGTGACAACCGACCGTGAAACCCTGAAGGCGATGAAGGATGCCGGCTGTCGCCTGCTGATCGTAGGCTTTGAGTCCGGCGATCCGCAGATCCTCAAAAACATCAAGAAGGGTGCAACTGTCGAGCGTGCCCGGGCCTTTGCCAAGGACTGCCACGATCTGGGGTTGACCATCCATGGAGACTTCATCCTGGGTTTGCCGGGTGAGACCAAAGAGTCGATCCAGAACACGATCAAGTTTGCCAAGTCTCTGGATGTGGAGACGATTCAGGTCTCCATCGCCCACGCCTATCCGGGCACCGAGTTCTTTGATTTCGCGGAAAAGGGTGGCTTCATCACCAACGAGGACGCGATGAGCGACTCCGGTGGCCACCAGATGGCGCACATCGAGTATCCGGGACTGCCCAAGGAGTATGTATTGGAGATGGTGCATCGCTTCTATGATGCCTACTACTTCCGACCCAAGGCGGCCTTCCGTGTCATCTGGAAAGCGATTATCAATCGCGACCTGCCCCGGCTGTATGTGGAGGCCAAGTCCTTCCTCAAGCTGCGTGCCGAGCGGAATCGCATGGTCAAGGAAGCCAAGAAGCTGCAAGGCAAGACGCCGAATCCGGCTAGTGCCTGATCCTCATTCCATTCCAGTCCTGATCGGGGTTTGCCGGGCGCACAAGCTATTCGGCAAACCCCGCTCTTTCCGGTAGGCAACTCCCTATGCATATCCCGGCACCAACCGAAGAGAAAGCAGCATGCCCCATCCGCGTCTGAAGCCCAGCCAGTATCTGATACTGCTGCTGGTGGCGCTTTGCGCGCCGCTGGGAGACAGTTGTCTCTCCCGTGGCATGAGCGCCCTGCCGCCCATCTCTGTTGCCCACCCGCTCACCCTGCTCCATGCCGTCTTTA